>NZ_PNDP01000035.1:0-189791 GCF_005886415.1 Pseudoalteromonas sp. S327
ATATAAACAAAATTTTATTTTTTTAATAAAAAAACAACAATTTCATCTAAAAGCTAAAAGCTAAAAGCTAAAAGCTAAAAGCTAAAAGCTAAAAGCTAAAAGCTAAAAGCTAATAACAGTTAAACAGTCACAATGTCAGATTAAAAATATAAGTTACTCCATGTAGCAACCGTTCAAAGTGAGGAGAAAATAATGTCAGCAGGATTAAAATTTAAACAGGCCATTGCGAATAACCGCCCATTACAAGTAGTGGGTACTATTAATGCCTACACAGCCATGATGGCTGAAAAAATGGGCCACCAAGCTATTTATCTCTCAGGTGCCGGTGTTGCGAACGCCTCTTACGGTATGCCCGATTTAGGCATGACCAGCCTTGATAATGTACTTGAAGATATTCGCCGTATTACCGGTGCCAGCGATTTGCCACTACTGGTAGATGCCGATACAGGCTGGGGCGGGGCGTTTAATATTGCGCGTACCGTTAAAGAAATGACCAAAGCAGGGGCAGCGGGTTTTCATATTGAAGACCAAGTAGCGCAAAAGCGTTGCGGCCATCGTCCTAATAAAGAAATTGTTAGCCAAGGTGAAATGGTTGACCGTATTAAAGCCGCAGTTGATGCAAAAACCGATAGTGATTTTTACATTATGGCGCGTACCGATGCGTTTCAAAAAGAAGGTTTAAGCGCCGCGATTCACCGCGCAGCTGCGTGTGTAGAAGCGGGCGCTGATGCTATTTTTGCAGAAGCCGTGCATGACCTTGCCGATTATCAAGCATTTGCAAAGGCGATCAATGTACCAATTTTAGCTAATATTACAGAGTTTGGCCAAACGCCTATTTACACCAAAGAGCAGTTAAGTGAGGTAGGTGTTGAAATGGTGCTTTATCCACTTAGTGCGTTTAGAGCTATGAATAAAGCCGCGCTTAATGTGTACTCTGCCATTTTAAATGAAGGCTCGCAGCAAAGCGAAATTGAGAACATGCAAACACGCGCCGAGCTTTACGATTTTTTAGATTACCACACATACGAAAACACACTCGATAACCTTTTTTCATCAAAATCTGACAAATAATAACTATTAAAATAGATAACACACACAAATTTAGATAGGAGAAGATCATGGTAGATAAAGCATTAGGCGGAGCAGGTTTACGCGGGCAAGTAGCAGGGCAAACAGCATTATGTACAGTGGGGCAAACAGGCTCAGGTTTAACGTATTGTGGGTACGATATTAGCGAACTTGCCGAAAAAGCACAGTTTGAGGAAGTGTCTTTTTTACTTTCACGCGGCGAACTACCAACAGCCAATGAACTAGCCGAGTATAAAGCTAAATTAAAAAGCTTACGCGGCCTGCCAGATGCACTAAAAACCGTGCTTGAAAATATTCCTAAAGACGCGCATCCAATGGATGTTATGCGTACCGGTTGCTCAATGCTGGGTAACCTAGAAATGGAACTTGATTTTAGCCAAGCAAACGATGCGATTGACCGCATGGTTGCAGTGTTCCCAAGTATTATTTGTTACTGGTACCGATTTACTCACGATGGCGTACGCATTGAAACACAAACTGATGACGACTCAGTGGGCGCGCACTTTTTAACTCTATTACACGACAAAGCACCGAGCGAGCTTTTTGCGCAAGTAATGAATGTGTCGCTAATTTTATACGCAGAGCATGAATTTAATGCCTCTACATTTACTGGGAGAGTGTGTGCATCAACGCTTTCTGATATTCATTCTTGTGTAACGGGTGCTATTGGTACGCTACGTGGGCCGCTGCATGGTGGTGCAAACGAAGCCGCTATGGATATGATTCAGGGTTTTACAAGTGCAGAGCACGCCGAGCAAGAAATTATGGGTATGCTAGAGCGCAAAGATAAAATAATGGGCTTTGGACACGCTATTTACCGTGAGTCAGACCCACGTAACGTTATTATTAAAAAGTTCTCTGAAAAACTAGCTAAAGAGGTGGGCGATGATGTGCTTTACCCAGTGTCGGTTAGGTGTGAAGAAGTAATGTGGCGCGAGAAAAAACTGTTTTGTAATGCTGATTTTTTCCATGCATCGGCGTATCACTTTATGGGTATTCCAACTAAGTTATTTACGCCAATATTTGTGATGAGCCGTGTTACAGGCTGGACGGCACATGTTAAAGAGCAGCGTGCTAATAACCGTATTATTCGCCCAAGTGCAGATTACACAGGACCAGAGGCGCGCAGCTACACGCCAATTGAATCAAGAGGCTAATTAGTTACACATAATACCAATCCGTAACAATACTTAATTAAGCGGATTGGTATAGGGTGAGCAATACGCTCACCTCTTGCCTTTTATCTCCCGTCACCTATTAGCGAATAGATATTATGACCATAATTAATAACACCCAATACCGAAAACCATTGCCCGGCTCAAATGTGGATTACTACGACACGCAAGCTGCGGTAGATGCAATAAAGCCTGGTGCTTATGCCACATTGCCTTACACATCACGCGTACTTGCCGAAAACTTAGTGCGCCGCTGTGAGCCAGATATGCTAACCGATGCGCTTAATCAGCTTATTGAGCGTAAGCAAGATTTAGACTTTCCGTGGTATCCGGCGCGCGTGGTGTGCCACGATATTTTAGGCCAAACTGCATTAGTTGATTTAGCAGGCCTGCGCGACGCAATAGCTGCAAAAGGTGGTGATCCAGCAAAAGTAAACCCGGTTGTGCCAACACAGCTAATTGTTGATCACTCATTAGCGGTAGAGCACGCAGGCTTTGACCCTGAAGCGTTTGAAAAAAACCGTGCAATAGAAGATAGACGCAACGACGACCGTTTTCATTTTATAAACTGGACTAAAACCGCCTTTAAAAATATTGATGTTATTCCGCCTGGTAACGGCATTATGCATCAAATTAACCTTGAAAAAATGTCGCCTGTTATTCAAAACCGCGATGGCATTGCATTCCCCGATACCTTAGTTGGTACCGACAGCCACACCCCACATGTGGATGCACTTGGTGTAATTGCTGTAGGTGTTGGTGGGCTTGAAGCCGAAAGCGTAATGCTTGGCCGTGCCTCGTACATGCGCCTGCCTGATATAGTAGGAGTTGAGCTTACAGGTACTCGTCAGCCTGGCATTACCGCAACCGACATAGTGCTGGCCATTACCGAATTTTTACGCGCTCAGCGTGTGGTTTCAACCTATTTAGAATTTTACGGCGAAGGCGCTGATGCACTAACCCTTGGCGACAGAGCAACTATTTCAAACATGACACCAGAATTTGGTGCCACTGCAGCCATGTTTTATATAGACGATAAAACAATCGATTATTTGCGTTTAACAGGTCGTGATGAAGAGCAAATAGCCCTTGTAGAAAACTACGCTAAAACGGCTGGCCTTTGGAGCGATAGTTTAAAAACCGCAAAATATGAGCGGGTGCTTAAATTTGATTTATCGAGTGTTGGACGTAATATTGCTGGGCCTTCAAACCCACACCGCCGTGTATCCACCAGCGATTTAGCCAAAGAAGGTATATCTGGCGTTGTTGAAAACGAAGAAGGCTTAATGCCAGATGGCGCCTGTATTATTGCTGCTATTACCAGTTGTACTAACACCAGTAATCCGCGCAACGTAATTGCTGCCGGCTTACTTGCGCGTAATGCAAATGCCAAAGGTTTAATGCGTAAACCCTGGGTTAAAACGTCATTAGCACCGGGTTCAAAAGCGGTGCAATCATACCTTGAAGAGGCAAACTTACTCCCTGAACTTGAAAAACTTGGCTTTGGTATTGTGGGTTTTGCTTGTACTACCTGTAACGGCATGAGTGGCGCGCTTGACCCTGTAATTCAACAAGAAGTGATAGATCGCGACTTATACGCAACAGCGGTACTCTCGGGCAACCGTAACTTTGATGGGCGTATACATCCGTATGCTAAGCAAGCGTTTTTAGCGTCACCGCCATTAGTGGTAGCTTACGCTATTGCCGGTACTATTCGTTTTGATATAGAAAAAGGTGTACTAGGGAAAGATCAAAATGGTAACGATATAACGCTAAAAGATTTATGGCCAAGCGATGAAGAAATAGATGAAGTAATAAAACAAAGCGTAAAGCCAGAGCAATTTAAAAAAGTGTACGAACCTATGTTTGATTTAACCGTAGATTACGGTGAAGACAACGACCCGCTATACAATTGGCGCGAGCAAAGCACCTATATTCGCCGCCCGCCATACTGGGAAGGCGCCCTTGCAGGTGAGCGAACCATGACCGGCATGCGCGCCCTTGCTGTACTTGGCGATAACATTACAACGGATCATTTATCGCCTTCAAACGCTATTATGGCAAGTAGTGCCGCGGGTGAATACTTAACTAAAATGAACGTCCCTGAAGAGGACTTTAACTCGTACGCAACGCACCGAGGGGATCACTTAACAGCGCAGCGCGCTACATTTGCAAACCCTAAATTGTTAAACGAAATGGTGCGTGATGAAAACGGCGAAGTTAAACAAGGTTCATACGCACGAATAGAGCCACAAGGTTCTAACACACGTATGTGGGAAGCAATCGAAGCTTATATGCAGCGTAAACAACCACTCATTATTGTAGCCGGCGCCGATTATGGGCAAGGCTCATCGCGTGATTGGGCTGCAAAAGGGGTAAGGCTTGCAGGCGTTGAGGTTATAGCCGCAGAGGGCTTTGAGCGTATTCACCGTACTAACTTAATTGGTATGGGTGTATTACCGCTTGAGTTTAAACCTGGCACTACCCGCAAAACGCTTAACATTGATGGCAGCGAAAGCTTTGATGTAAAAGGCGAGCCAACACCAGGTGCAACGCTTGATTTAGTGATTACACGTAAAAACGGTGAGGTACTAACAGTACCTATGAAATGCAGATTGGATACCCAAGAAGAACTTTCTATTTATGCCGCTGGTGGTGTATTACAGCGCTTTGCGCAAGACTTTTTAGAAGCAACGCAATCAGCATAAGGGGCGTGCATTATGTTTAAACCACAAATTAAAGTGCCAGCAACTTATATGCGCGGCGGAACCAGTAAAGGTGTATTTTTTAAGTTAACCGACTTACCCAAACCTGCCCAAGTGGCAGGTGAGGCGCGCGACAATTTACTGTTACGCATAATTGGTAGCCCCGACCCATATGGCAAACAAACCGATGGAATGGGCGGTGCAACATCAAGTACTAGTAAAACGGTTATTTTAAGTAAAAGCGAGCAACCTAACCACGATGTGGATTATTTATTTGGCCAAGTGGCCATTGATAAACCATTTATAGATTGGAGCGGCAATTGCGGTAATTTAACCAGCGCAGTAGGTGCGTTTGCTATAACGAACGGCTTAGTTGATAAAAGCACAGTACCCGATAACGGTGTAGCCGTGGTGCGAGTATGGCAGGCTAATATTAAAAAAAGCATTTTAGTTCACGTACCTATTACTAATGGCGAAGTGCAAGAAACTGGGGATTTTGAACTTGATGGCGTGACCTTTGCTGCTGCCGAGGTAAAGCTAGAGTTTTTAAACCCCGCCGATGGTGAAGGGGCGTTATTCCCAACAGGCAATGTAGTAGATGACTTAGAAGTACCAGGTGTTGGTACTTTAAAAGCCACCATGATAAACGCGGGTATTCCTACTGTATTTATTAATGCCGAGGATATTGGCTATAGTGGCACTGAGCTGCAAAGCGATATTAATAACGATACTGACGCACTTAAAAAACTTGAAACTATTCGTGCCTATGGCGCAGTCAAAATGGGGTTAATAGCTAATATTAATGAAGCGCAAACACGCCAACACACACCAAAAGTAGCCTTTGTGGCAGCGCCATTAGATTATAACGCGTCAAGTGGTAAGTTTATTGAAGCTACAACAATTGATTTATTAGTACGTGCTATGTCTATGGGCAAGCTTCATCACGCTATGATGGGCACAGCCGCAGTCGCTATTGGCGCAGCCGCGGCTATTGAAGGTACGCTTGTTAATTTGGCCGCAGGTGGCGGGACATTGAACGAAGTTAACTTTGGCCACCCCTCTGGCACGCTAAAAGTAGGCGCAGAAGCTAAAAAAATAGCTGGAGATTGGCAAGTTACCAAAGCAAGTATGAGCCGCAGTGCTCGTGTGCTTATGGAGGGCGTTGTAAGAGTACCTCAATAGTATTTAACAAAATTAACCTGAATTCTGGATAATAAACCTATCTCTATCAGCCATTTTAAGCGCTAACTGCGTTGGATTTACTTAAAATTTCTGGTTAGAGAAAATAAATTTAAATATCACCATGATTCAATATGTTAGTAAATATCTTAGCCAGAGTTCAGATTAATTAACAAAGCTAAAACATAATGTTTTTAATCTATTTATTATTTTTGTAAAATATGAATAAGCTCTTATTTTTAATTTAAGGACTTAGTTTCAAAAAAATAAAGGGATTTAAAATGAATAAAATGGTTATTGGGTTAGCTTTTACAGTTTCATCGTTTGGTGCACTTGGAGAAAGCGCAGATGGCTGGCCAGAAGGCGGTGCAATGCACACAGGCAATATTTATAATTTAGAGGGCAACAGATACAAAATTAAAATCAGTAAAATGATGAATGAAATATACCCGCAACTAAATGACGACTACCAAATAGATGCAGTTAAAGCGCAAATAAAAGCATGGGAGCACTATATAGATGCAACATGTAATGTTGTTGGCATAGCAACTGGTGCAGGTGGGAGTTGGCCTTCAACGTATAGCGTAAAATGCGAGCGAAGCCTCAGTTATGATAGATACTTTGCGACTAAAAATGCGCTAAAGTGTGTTAAAAAACTTAGCGAAGCAGATTTTGTAGGACGTAGCGAAAAGCTAAATTGTTTAATTCAAACACTCAATATTAAAATATTTTAAGAGTAACAGCAGTGCTACAGCTATATTATAAAGTTAGCTGTAGCATTTTTAGCTTTACAAAAACTCTATTTCTACGGTTTCGTCTTTTGCAATATTGCCACTTTCGGCGGGCACCACAATAAGGCAGTTAGCGTGGCTAAGCGATGAGAGTACCCCCGAACCTTGCTTATTTATAGGCGTTACCAGTAGGTTATTGTTTTCGTCGGTACTGGCAATACCACGTTGAAAGTCGGTACGGCCGGGGCGCTTTTTAATCAGCGCTGTGGTGGTTGCTTTTAAACGTAACTTAGCAGTATGTTCATTTCCTGAAAGCTTTGTAAGGGCTGGCTTTACAAGTCGCTCAAGCGTAACGGCTGCCGATACGGGGTTACCTGGTAAACCAAAAAAGTAGCTGTTAGGTAATTTACCAAAAGCAAAGGGTTTGCCCGGCTTCATGGCAATTTTCCAAAAATGGATATCGCCAATTTCATTTAATACTTCTTTAGTAAAATCGGCTTCGCCAACCGATACACCACCAGAGCTTATTACGGCATCTGCTTGCTCGTTTGCTTTTAAAAATGTGTTTTTAATGAGCGTTTTATCATCGGCAATTATGCCAAAATCAATCACTTCTATATTGTTATCATTAAGCTCGCTTAATATAACAGCGCGATTACTTTCATAAATAGCACCTGCAGGAAGGGCATTGCCAGGCTCTATAAGTTCATCCCCTGTAGAAAATACCGCGACCTTTAGTGTTTCATATACACTTACTTGGTTAATACCAATAGAGGCAAGTAAGCCTACATCTACCGCTTTTAGTTTTCTGCCCGCTTTAAAAACAACACTATTTTTTGCAATGTCTTCACCTGCAAAGCGCACATTATTATTGAGCTCAAAATGACCTGTAAATGTTATTTTATCGTTATCTACACTGGCGTTTTCTTGCATAACTACCGCATTAGCGCCAGGGGGCAGGGCAGCGCCGGTCATAATTCTAACGCATTGCCCAGGTGTTAAGGTGTTTTTAAAGGTTTGCCCAGCAAATACACTGCCTACTTGCTGATAAGTTGTTAGCCCTTCGCTTAGGCAAAGTGCATAGCCATCCATTGCCGAATTATCGTGAGCAGGCACATTTATATTGGATTTAATATCGCTTGCTAAAACACGGCCAACACTGTGCATTATTGAAATGGTTTCTGCGGCTTTATTAAAGTTAATAGCGCTTAGCATGTTACTAATTGCGGTTTCTACTGGTAATAAACCAGGTGCATTGCATACATCGTTCATATATATTGTTTTTTATAATGTGTCTGATTTTTAAAACAATACTTATAATGTTAAAGCTTTACAATACATGGTGTGGTTATTTGTTATTACTGTTAGTGGTATTTAGCAATCCTCTTAACGCAAAAGAAACGCTGCACATAGCCGTTGCGAGCAATTTTAAACCTGTGCTGCAAACGCTGGTGACTAACCCAGCCCTAAAAAATATTAATATTAAAATATCAGCTGCTTCTAGCGGCGTATTGCACTCTCAAATTATGCACGGTGCACCGTACGATATTTTTTTATCAGCCGACGCTGCACGCCCACACGCACTGATCAAAGACGGCTTTGCACTAAATAATAGCTTAACCACCTATGCGATAGGTTTATTAGCCCTGTGGCAGCCAAGCAACTCAGTTATTAATAATAAATTAGCCATTGCTAATCCGCGGTTTTCGCCATATGGGCAATCATCGGCGCATTATGCTAAAAACTATATAAAAACACCGTATGAATTTGTGTATGCAAATAATATTACCCATGCGTTTCAATTTGTAGAAACAGGCAATGCCGCTAAAGGCTTGGTCGCGCTATCCACGTTAAAGTCGGCGTATCGCAAAACTAAAAATAAAAAATATTTAAATTACACGCTTATCGAATCTGAAAAATACCCTGAAATAACGCAGCAAGGCGTTATCATAAGCGCGACTAAGCATTTAACGACAGCTAAAAAGTTTATGGCTTTTTTAAATGACCCCTCAACCGCAAAAACATTATTAGAGCTTGGTTATAAAGCAAAGGAAAGTGATGTTAGCAAGTGATGTAACAGCGCTGTGGCTTACAATTAAACTTGCCTTTATAACGGCTGCTATTTTGTTGATTATATGCATTCCGCTTGCATGGCAGCTAGCCAGTTATAAAGGTAAGTTAAAGCCTATATTAGAAGCACTTATAGCAATGCCTTTGGTGCTGCCGCCTACGCTAATGGGCTTTTATTTATTGGTATTGTTTTCACCTACTCATGCATTTGGCCAGTTTTGGTTTTGGCTCACGGGTACGCAGCTCGCGTTTAGTTTTCAAGGGGTGGTTATTGGTTCGTTATTTTACTCTCTCCCTTTTGTGATGCAGCCGTTACTGGCGGGCTTTAAACAAATAAATACTACTTACAATCAAGCTGCTATTGCCTTAGGGATCAGTCCATTTAAGCGTTTTATGTATTTAACGTTACCGCTATTAAAGCCAAGCATAGGCAGTGCCTTTGCACTGGGCTTTGCCCATACATTGGGAGAATTTGGTTTAGTACTAATGATTGGTGGCAATATACAAGGCGAAACACAAGTGGTGTCTATTGCGTTGTACGACCATGTAGAGTCGCTTAATTATGGGGCAGCGCACCAATTGTCGTTGGTATTGCTAGCAATCTCGTTTGCGTGTTTAGTGTTGTTGTTTAAATTTAATAAAACCGTGATAAACGGAGCTGCTAATCGTGCTTAAAATACAATGTCATCAACGTTTGGACGATTTTGAATTACATGTTGATTTAGCTATAAATCAATTTGATATTTTAGGGGTGTTTGGCCCTTCGGGCTCGGGCAAATCGAGCTTATTACAGGCGATAGCAGGGCTTACGACGGCGCAAAATGTGTGTATAAATAATCATAATATTACCCATTTAAAGCCCGATAAACGCCTACTTACTTTACAGCTGCAGTCGTGCCCGTTATTTCCACATTTAAATGTGATGGGTAATTTACTGTTTACTCACAAGCATTGTAAAAATAAAAGTAATAACCTAACGCCTGATCAGGTAATTGATTTATTAGCACTAAACCCATTACTAAATCGTGATGTGTCGGGGCTTTCGGGCGGGGAGAGTCAGCGCGTAATTTTTGCAAGAACACTACTAAGTGGGCAATCTGTTGTTTTACTTGATGAGCCATTTAGCGCCTTAGATTGGTCAACGCGTTTTACTATGTTGGGGGCTATTCAGCAACTTAATAAATCCCATGGTATTAAATTTATTATTGTCAGCCACTCTTTAAAAGAGCTACTTTATTGCAGCGATACATTACTTCATATAGCGAAAGGCAACGTGCTCCAGTGCGGTGCAACACAAGAAGTGGTGCAAAGTATTTATACAAATAAGAGCCAAACGCCACTTAGTATACTTAGTTATAGTAAGCCTGAATTTAATGAGGCTTTTGGTCTTTACCAGCTTACTCTTAGTAATAGCCAACAGCATTTATATGCAGTGCCTTCGCTGGTAAAACAAAACCATAAGTTAATTATAGAAAGCAGCCAAATAGCCTACAGCAAAGTAAAACCAATTAACGAGAGCAATTCAAACGTGCTAATAGGTATGCTTGAAAATGCCCAGCAGCTTGATGAGCAATGGCTGCTAACTGTTAACGTAGATACGCAATTACTGTATTGCGCGGTGTCTAAAAGGCAATGGCAGCAAAGTGCTGCAAGCCTAGGCGAGCAGATTTATTTGACAATAAATAACCTAGAAACGCTAAATTAGGCTCTAAAGAGCAGTCATGCATTTACAATGTACTAAATTAAGCACTGCAAACAGGGCAGTGCTTATTTTTAACAATATTAAAACGGTTAAACTCCATACTCAAACCATCTACAAGTAATAGCTGCTCGGTGAGTTTACTAGGCAGTCCTGCAATAATTTTAAGTGCTTCAGTCGCTTGAATACTACCAATAAGCCCTACAATAGGCGAGAGCACGCCTGACTCTGAACAGCTTTGAGTTTGTTCGCCAAAGAGCTGTGACACACACCCGTAGCAATGGCTATTAGGCGCCATTGTAAAGCAAGCTACTTGTCCCTCTAACCTTATGGCAGAGCCCGAAACCAAGGGCGTACGGGTGTTATAGCAGGCGCTGTTGAGCAAATTACGTGTTGCTAAGTTATCAGTGCAGTCAATAACTACATCTACTTTGCTAAGTAGTTGTTCAAGGTGCGAATTTTCATTTAAAAATTCATCAATAGTGTGGATCTCTATTTCATCATTTAACTGAGTTAACTGTTTTTTTGCACTGTGGGTTTTTAAGCACCCAACATCACTTTGTTTATAGAGCACCTGCCTTTGCAAGTTAGTTGCATCAACCACATCGTTATCTACAAGCGTTAAAGTACCTACGCCCGAGGCCGCTAAGTACTGCGCAACTGGGCAGCCTAATCCACCTAACCCCACAATAAGAGCATGACTTTGCCATATTTTTTCTTGTCCATCTATATCTAGCTGAGGAAGCATAATATGGCGAGAATAGCGCAATTGCTGCTGATACGTTAAAGGGGGTTTTTGCATTAATGAGTTCTCATAATTTTTTTTAACAATACCAATTAGTTAAAACCTAGAGCAAGTAAAGCTTAAAAATTCTTTGCACTGTTTACGCCCAACAAAGCTGCTTAAATAGTGCAAAGCGAAATAAACATTAATTCCCAAAAATATAAGTGACTGAAAAACCTACCTATTAATTGTTGGCTTAGTAATTGCTGAAAGCGGTTAACGTTAATTTAACAATCGTCGCAGTGTTATTACTACCAAAGTCGTACTCACTGCTTAAAATAATAATCGTTACAAGGAAAAAAACATGCAACCGAGTTCTGGGTTTAATCTCATATCGTTTAGCGGAAAAATGAAAATACTACATTTAAGCTGGATGGTGTTTTTTATCTCTTTTTTTGTATGGTTTAACCATGCTCCATTATTAGGGGCAATAGCGGGCTCGCTAGGTATAACTATGGCACAGGTAAAAACGCTTCTCATTTTAAATGTGGCCTTAACCATTCCCGCGCGTGTTGTTGTTGGCATGCTGACAGATAAATTTGGCCCGCGTATTGTTTATGCCGCTTTACTTATTTTATGTAGCATACCGTGTTTTATGTTTGCTATGGCCACCACATTTGAGCAAGCCGCTATCGCGCGTTTTGCACTAGGCTTTATTGGAGCAGGCTTTGTAGTGGGCATTCGTATGGTGAGCGAGTGGTTCCCGGCTAATGAGCTTGGTACAGCAGAAGGTATTTATGGTGGCTGGGGTAATTTTGGCTCGGCTGCCGCTGCCATGTTACTACCTGTATTAGCGCTTATGTTTGGCGGGGACGATGGCTGGCGCTATGCCGTTGGTTTAACGGGCGTACTTAGCGTTATTTTTGGTGTTATTTGGTACATAAACGTAACCGATACACCAAAAGGGGGGACGTACTTTAAGCCTAAAAAAGTAGGCGCAATGGAAGTAACCAGTAAAGGTGACTTTGTATTATTGCTTATTATGAAATTACCTATGTATGGCGCACTGGCTTTACTTACTTGGAAGTTGTCTCCTACAGGCGCTAATTTAATTTCTGCCAATTTTGTTTTAGCCGTTTATGCATTTTTAGTGCTGTTATACGCTTACGAGGTATATAAAACCTTTGATATAAACGGACATATATTTAAACAACCCGTGCCAGAATCACACCGCTACGAATTTAAACAAGTAGCTGTACTTAATATTTTATATTTTACCACCTTTGGCTCAGAGCTGGCCGTTGTATCTATGCTGCCATTATTTTTCATGGAAGTGTTTGGCCTAGATATGGTGTACGCAGGTTTACTGGCCTCTGCTTATGCATTTATGAATTTAGCCTCGCGCCCGGGTGGTGGTTGGATCTCAGATAGAATGGGTCGTCGTAAAACACTTATTGTTCTTACCTCAGGGTTAGCTGTTGGCTACTTTGTTATGGGATTAGTTGACGCTAGCTGGCCACTTTGGCTTGCTGTAGCTGCTGCCATGGCGTGTTCGTTCTTTGTGCAAGCTGGTGAGGGAGCGGTTTTTGCTGCTGTGCCACTTATTAAACGCCGCTTAACAGGGCAAATTGCAGGTATGACAGGCGCTTACGGTAACGTTGGCGCGGTGGTGTATTTAACGGCGCTCTCATTAGTGGATTACCAAACTTTCTTTATGATTATTGCTGCCAGTGCATTGTTAGGTTTAGGGGCGTTATTTTTCATGAAAGAGCCAGATGGGCACATGACAGAAGTAAACGAAGATGGCTCTGTTGAACTTATTTCAGTGACTTAAGGCAGCGTTAACCATGTTTGATGAAACCCAACACGCTCAAGTTCGTAATAATACGCTAGATGTTTCTTTTGGTGGGCACAGTGCCGCGGGCATAAAAGATGAAAATCAAGATGCGTTTGCTGCTTTAAATACTGAGCACGAACAACAAGAAACAAAAGGCGCTATTGCGTGCTTAGCAGATGGGTGTTCATCGGCTAAAAATGCCAAACAAGCATCGCAGCTCAGTGTTACTCATTTTATAAATG
The DNA here is from genome assembly GCF_005886415.1 of Pseudoalteromonas sp. S327. Taxonomy (NCBI): domain Bacteria; kingdom Pseudomonadati; phylum Pseudomonadota; class Gammaproteobacteria; order Alteromonadales; family Pseudoalteromonadaceae; genus Pseudoalteromonas; species Pseudoalteromonas sp. S327. The sequence continues at coordinate 13,452 of NZ_PNDP01000035.1, forward strand.
AGTATTTAAATACACCCGACAGCTGGGCGGTCAAAAAATCGGTTTCTAAGGTTTTAGCTAGCTTAAATCAGTGGTTATATTCGCAATCAGTTAACTATAACCACTTAGGGCAACGCCAAGCTGATTGGATGACCACCTTTACGGCGCTTATATTAAAATCAGCTACGGGGTATATATTTCATTTAGGCGATACTCGCATTACGCGTTTACGAGATAATCAAATGGAAGCGATAACGCGGGATCATAAAGTAAATGATACGCTCACTCGTGCTTTAGGCGCGCAGTCACATCAAGAAATTGATGTTTACGAAGTTGACCTAAAAGCCGGTGATATTTACATACTGACTTGCGATGGTGTGCATGATGTATTGCCCTATAGTGAAATTGCCAACGAAATAAACGCCCATAACAACTTAGAGCAGGCAGCAAAGGCTATTACCTCACGTGCTATAGCACAAGGCAGTGATGATAATGTGAGTTGTTTATTAGTGAAGGTAAATAGCATTGCGCAGCAAAATCTAGATGAGCTTTATCAATCGTTAACGCAGCGCAAAATACCACCCGCATTAGAGGTTGGCCAAATAATTGATGGATATACGGTTATTCGTAAAATCAACGAAAGCAGCCGATCGCACATTTATTTGGTACAACAAGCACCTGATGTACCGCCCGTTGTATTAAAGGCACCCTCGGTTAATTTTGAAGACGATATACACTACCTTCAAGGCTTTATACGCGAAGGGTGGGTAGGGCAACGTATTAATCATCCTAATGTAATGAAGGTTTTAAATACACAATCGCAAAGCCGGTTTTTATATCATATTTGCGAGTACATGGACGGACAAACCCTCAGTGACTATAAGCACGACGTCCCTTATTTAGAAATAGCGCAAGTGCGCAGTATTGTAGAGCAAATAGTGCATGCGCTAAGGGCTTTTCAGCGATTAGATATGGTACATCGTGATTTAAAACTCGATAACGTGATGATAGATGCTCACGGTAAAGTTACGTTAATTGATTACGGTACTGTAAGTGTTGCGGCTATGGATGAGTCGGTTAAGCAAATAGCCGATGACTGCCCGCAAGGGACTATAGATTATACGGCTCCTGAAACACTTATTTCGCTGCATGTCGATTTTAAAAGCGATATGTTTTCGCTTGGGGTGATTGCTTATGAGTTATTGTGCTCGAAGCTGCCTTATAAAACATTACCGGCAAGTCATACCCCTATTGATTACAGCCACTGGCAATACACAAGTATTCGCAAGTACCGAGCCGATATACCCTTTTGGTTAGATCAGGCTTTAATGAAAGCACTTGCGCCAAAACCAGCGCTCAGATACCACGCATTTTCTGAGTTTTTAACAGATATTAGTAAACCTAATCCACATTTACAGAGCTCAGCCAACAAAATTTCAATAATGAAACGCGATCCAGTATTACTCTGGAAGAGCATTTCGCTGTGTTTATTTATCATTTTATTGTGCGTGCTCATAATTAAAAACTAAGAGACCAACATGTTAAATTATAAAAATAACTTACCTATTATTTTAATGATAGGGTGCATTGCTGCGCCTTCTATTAGTGTTGCAGCGCAAACCGACCTTAATTTTAGGCTGCGTTATGAAAGTGCAGAGCAAGATAACGTACTAAAAGATGCCAGTAGCTTAACGCTGCGTACACGCCTTACTCATAAAACCGATGAAGTGAATGGCTTTTCTGCTTTATTAGAGGTCGAAGATAGCCGAAGCCTATTAGGTGTAGACGATTACAATAATACGCTGGGTAAAAATACTAATTACTCAGTAATAGCCGACCCTGAAACCACAGAGGTAGATCAGGCTTTTGTTAAATACGCAAAAGATGCGTTATCAATTAAAGTAGGTAGGCAAGTAATAGCGCTTGATGGACAGCGCTTTGTAGGCCACGTTGGCTTTAGGCAAGACAGGCAAACCTTTGATGCTGCAACAGTAAATTACACCTTTAATGATATTAACTTGCACTATAGCTACATAAGTAAGCGCAACCGAATATTTGCCGATAGCAAAGATATTGATGCATCCGATCACCTTATCAATGCAAGCTTTAAAACAAGCCTAGGTAAGGTGGTTTTATACAGCTATTTATTAAGTGACGACGCAATAGATAATGACAGCTTAGATACTTATGGCGTGTCTTTTAATGGTAATAAAACGCTCAGCGATATTAAATTTTACTATAAAGCACAGTACGCCACGCAATCTGCATCAACGAGCATGAGTGATTTTGACGCTGATTATTATGCATTTGAAGGGGGGATAGATTTAGGCGGTTTAGGCATTGAAACCGTTACATTAAAAGCTGGTATTGAGTCACTGGGCTCTGATAACGGCGATTATGGTTTTGCCACGCCGCTTGCCACAATGCATAAATTTAATGGCTGGGCCGATACGTTTTTAGCAACCCCAGCACAAGGGCTTGATGACACTTATGTAAGTTTAAATGGTAAAGCATACGGCGGTAAATGGCTGTTTGCGTATCACAGCTTTGATGCCAACGATAGCGCCAATGGCGTTGATGATTTAGGCACAGAGCTAAACGTACAATACGTAAAGCCTATTAATAAAACCTATGCCGTAGGCGCTAAATATGCCGATTATTCAGCAGGCGATAGCGCTGCAGGCAAAGTCGATACCCAAAAACTGTGGGTATGGGTAAGCGCTAAATTTTAAGTATTTAACCTAAACCCTCGTTATTTAATTTAAAGCGTTACAAGTTGGTGCAATAGCGCCAGCTTGTGGTGCTTTCACTTCTTTTTCACCGTATTAACTTAGTTAAGCTATTGAAATATAATGTTTATATATCTGGCTTGCATATTGCTATAACCAACACATAATAAATTATACATTTAAAGTACCCATTTAAAGTTAAGTGTATTTTAAATCAAACAGGTGATTTTAATGCCAAGCAAGCAGCGTGTTGTAGTTGTCGGAAATGGAATGGTTGGCCATCATTTTGTACAACAGCTAGTATCACAACAAGGTGATACTCAAAATATGGAGATTACCGTACTCAGCGGTGAAGACCGACTCGCTTATGACCGCGTACAGCTTTCGTCTTTTTTTAAAGGTAAAACCGAAGACGATTTAGCACTTACCTGCAGTAAAACCTATCAAGATTGGCAAGTGTGCTTTCATACTCATTCTAAAGTGGTTGATATAAACCGGGATGCAAAAACAGTCACTACTGCAAAAGGCAAAACATTTGAATACGACAAGTTAATATTGGCTACTGGTTCATTTGCATTTGTACCCCCCATTCCAGGTAAAGACCGTGAGCACTGCCTAGTTTACAGGACCATTAACGATTTACACGCCATAAAAAAATCTGCACATGCCAGCAAAGTTGGCGTAGTAATTGGCGGCGGTTTATTAGGGCTTGAAGCAGCCAACGCGTTAAAGCAGCTTGGCTTGCAAACCCATGTAATAGAATTTGCACCACAACTTATGGGCGTACAAATAGATGGTGTTGGTGGTCGATTGCTTAAAAATAAAATTACCGAACTGGGCGTTACAGTGCATACATCAGTGGCGACAGAGCAAATTATAGAGGGTGAAAACAGCCGTTATAAAATGTGCTTTAAAGGGGGGCAAACCCTAGAAACCGACATGATTGTATTTTCGGCTGGTATTCGCCCATACGATAACCTAGCTCGTGAGTTTAATTTAGAAATAGGTGAGCGCGGCGGCATCGTAATAAACAACCATTGCCAAACGAGTGATAAAAACATATACGCCATAGGCGAATGCGCCCTTTGGAATAACTTTATTTTTGGCCTTGTAGCACCGGGCTACGCGATGGCAAAAGTAGCGGCGGGGCATGTTTTACAACAGCTATCTTCAAACAAAGCTTTACACACTACCTCAAACAATTCCTCAAATAGTGCTGATGAATTTAGCGGTGCCGATATGAGCACCAAGCTTAAATTAATGGGTGTTGAAGTAGGCTCAATTGGTGATGCCCATGCAGGCAGTGAAGGCGCAATTAGCTATTACTTTGAAGATCAGCCAAACGGTATTTACAAAAAAGTAGTCACTAATGAGCAAGGCAATAAGATCATAGGTGCTGTACTGGTTGGCGATACCAGTGATTACGATAATTTATTGCAGTATCACTTAAATGGCATTGAGCTTAGTGTGCCGGCAGAGTCATTAATAATGCCGCTTGCAGGTGACGCGGGCGAGCTAAGCGCTGATGATTTGCCACGTGATGCCATTATTTGTGCGTGCCACAAAGTGACAAAACACACTATTGAACAAGCGGTTATACAAGGTTGTAGCGATTTAAATAAAGTGCAGCAAGCTACTAAAGCAAGTACGGGTTGTGGAGGCTGTGAAAAACTAGTGCAAAGCGTTATTAGCAGTGCACTTAATAATAAAATAGCCACGCTAACCCCAGTAGATGAGCCTGTATCCCAGAGCGCTTAACGCAAATAATAAGAGAGCAGTATGGAAACATTAAACACATGTTCAAACACACCTTTGCTTAAACAAACCACTTGCGCTTATTGTGGTGTAGGCTGTGGGGTTGATATTTCATTATTAAATAATACCCCAACAAAACTTGAAGGCACGCGCGAGCACCCCGCTAATTTTGGCCGTTTGTGTGTTAAAGGCACCCATCTGCTTGACACCATTGGCACTGATAATCGCTTAACATCGCCTCTTATTGATAACGAACCCGCCAGCTGGGATACGGCAACTGATTACGTTGCCAACAAATTTAACGCCATTATTAAAGAGCATGGGCCGGAGTCGGTTGCGTTTTATGTATCGGGGCAGTTACTGACTGAAGATTACTACGTTGCCAATAAATTAATGAAAGGCTACATAGGCTCAGGCAATATAGATACAAACTCAAGGCTGTGTATGTCATCGGCGGTTGCCGGTTATAAACGTGCGTTTGGTGAGGACGTAGTACCATGTACCTACGACGATTTAGAGCAAACGGAGCTACTTATTTTAATTGGCTCAAATGCAGCGTGGACTCACCCGGTGCTTTACCAGCGTATGGAGCGCGCAAAAAAGCTTAATCCAAACATGAAAGTAGTGGTTATCGACCCGCGAAAAACCGATACAGCCGAACTTGCCGATACCTTTTTAAATATAAAACCAGGCAGCGACGGCGCACTTTATAACGGCTTACTTACTTATTTAAGTGAACATAACTATTTAGATACGCAATTTATTAACGCGCATACATATGGCTTTGAAACAGCGCTTGCAGAGGCTAAAAAGTGGAGTGTTAAAGCGGTCAGTGATTTTTGTGATATCGACGCGCAGCTAGTCAGTGACTTTTACGCCTTATTTGCAAAAAGTCCAACTGCTATTAGTTTTTATTCAATGGGTATTAACCAATCAAGCTCAGGGGTTGATAAGTGTAATGCCATTATAAATGCGCATTTAGCATCGGGTAAATTGCTAAAACCTGGTTGTGGCCCGTTTTCTATAACTGGGCAGCCTAATGCTATGGGTGGGCGTGAAGTAGGGGGCTTGGCGAATCAATTAGCAGCACATTTAGACATTGAAAACGACGCGCACCAACAGTTAGTGCAGCGTTTTTGGCAATCGCCAACAATAGCTAAAAAAGCAGGGTGTAATGCGATTGATATGTTTGATGAAATCGCCAAAGGGAAAATAAAAGCTATTTGGGTAATGGCAACCAACCCGATGGTGAGCCTACCTAATAACGCAGCAATACAACATGCACTTGAGCAATGTGAGCTGGTGGTTGTGTCTGACTGTATTGCTAAAAGTGATACGCTAAAATTTGCTGATGTGGCGTTCCCATCAACCGGATGGGGCGAAAAAAACGGCACAGTGACTAATTCAGAGCGCAGAATATCGAGGCAGCGCCCGCTAGTTGAGCCATTTTCGGGGGCTAAAAACGATTGGCAAATAATGTGTTTAGTTGCCCAAAAAATGGGTTTTGAAGGATTTGACTTTACAGACCCCAGTGGCATTTTTGAAGAATGGGCGCAACTGACTGATTTTGAAAATAACGGAGATAGGCTATTAAATTTATCAGCCTTAGTGGGGCTTTCCCAACAGCAATACGATAACTTAAAACCGGTTATGTGGCCGGTACTAAAAAATGAGCCATATAAAAACGGGCAGGTTTTTGTTAATAATCAATTTAGCACCGCAGATAAAAAGGCCCGCTTTATACCTATAACGCCCAAACTTCCTGTGCAACAAACCTCAAGCGATTACCCGTTTGTAATGAACTCAGGGCGAATACGCGACCAATGGCATACAATGAGTCGCACCGGAAAAAGTACAGCCCTTTCTACTCATATAACGCGCCCATATATTGAAATAAACCCCATAGATGCCAGCAAATTAAACATAAAAGCAAACGATTTAATAACTGCCAATGCTAAAACAGGGCAAGTGACGGCTCATGCAAAAGTGACAGAGGCCGTGCGAAAAGGCGAATGTTTTATGCCTATTCACTGGAACAAGCAATTTGCCTCATCCGCTACGGTAAGTGGGCTTTATCAATCGGTTGTTGACCCTATTTCGGGCCAGGCTGAGTGTAAGCATGGTGCTGTTGATTTAGTTAAAGCGCAATTTGCTCAATACATGCAAATTTTTAGCAAAACAGAGCTTAAAATAACCAGTGATTTTTGGCTTAAAGTTAACGCAAGCAAATGTATTAACTACCAGTTAGCGTTCAATGAGCCGCAAAATGATTTGCTTTATTATTGTCAAACACTGACAGGGTTACAAGGGCAGTGGTCGGCAATGGGCAGTGCAAAAGCGATGCATGTTCAATGTATTCAAAACCAGCAGTTAGTGTTTGTTGCAGTTATTTCGCCAGCTCAAAAAGACATATCACTTGAGTGGATAAATCATTTATTTGCAGAGCCTTTAATAACCTTTAGCCAATTACAGTCATTGCTGTATGCCACGCCCGATGAAGAATTTACCCAAGGCGCGCAAGTATGTAGTTGCTTTAAAGTACGTGAGCAACCCATTATAAACGCCATTAAAAGTGGTGAAAATACAGTAGAACAATTGGGGTCTAAACTAAAATGCGGCACTAACTGTGGGTCGTGTAAAACCCAGTTAAGCCAATTAATAAAGCAGCATACTACGCAAAACGCTAACAGTATTGATGTTGCAGTTGAAATGTAAATAAACAAGGAAGCATATGCTTAATGATCAATTTGGTCGGCAGTTTAACTATTTGCGCCTCTCAATTACCGATGTGTGTAACTTTAGTTGCACCTATTGTTTACCAAACGGGTATCAGTGCGATACCCCGCGTAACTTTTTAAATAAAAACGAAATAAACACCTTAGTTAATGCATTTGCTTCACTTGGCACAAAAAAAGTGCGCATTACGGGCGGTGAGCCGTGTTTACGCAGTGACGTAACCGAGATTATAAAGCAATGTAAAAACACCCCAGGCATAGAAAAAGTCGCCATAACAACCAATGGTTTTAACTTATTTAATAAAATTGATGAGTTTTACAGCGCTGGCCTAGATGCCCTAAACATTAGTATAGATAGCTTAAACCCGAGCATGTTTAAATTAATTACAGGACACGACAAGCTAACTCATATTTTAAAAGGGATAGACCGGGCAATTGAGCTGGGCATAAAAGATATAAAAATAAATGCAGTGCTGGCTAAGCAATTTAATAAAAACCAATTAAATGATTTTTTAGACTGGGTAAAACATAAAAAAGTAACGGTACGCTTTATTGAATTAATGGAAACAGGTAATGGTGTCACCTTTTTTGAACAAAATCATTTAAGCGGGCTAAGTGTTAAAACGCAGCTTTTAGCACAAGGTTGGTTACAGGTAGTAAGAGGTAAATTAAACGGCCCTGCAGAGGAGTTTTGTCACCCCGATTTTGAGGGGCGCATTGGCTTAATTATGCCCTACAGTAAAGATTTTTGTAAAAGCTGTAACCGATTAAGAGTATCGTCATTAGGCAAATTACATTTGTGCTTGTTTGCCGAGCAGGGAATAGATTTACGCCCGCATTTAAATGCCCAAGATATGCCAGCCACTGTAAATGCGATTCAAGCGGCAATGGGCAATAAAACCATTAGCCATGAGCTTGATAAGCGCTTAACGGGCGCCACAACCCATTTAGCTATGTTGGGCGGCTAAAATGAGTAATAAAGCCGTGTTTACAGGGGTTGTACTCGCTGGTGGGCAATCATCCAGAATGGGCAGCGATAAAGCAAACCTCATTTTAAAAAATAAAACCTTACTGCAAAATGCATGTGAGTTATTAACAGCAGCAGGAGCAAGTGATGTACTTATAAGCCGTAATGTACAAAGTGTAACTGCTCAATACATAGCTGATATATACCCAGGTTCTGGCCCGCTTGGCGGGATTTATTCAACCTTAATGGCAACAGAGCAGGATATACTTGTAACCGCTGTTGATATGCCATTGCTTACTTGCACGTTATTATCGCAAATTGTATCTGCAGCAAGCGATAATTCCCACTTTCAAACAAATCAGCCACAAATACATGCGTGGCACTTTGAAAATGAACCGTTACCCCTGTATATTCGTAACACCCAAAGCGTTAAACGTCATTTAAAACAATTACTCATAAACGTAAATAGTCATAAATCAATTAAACAGTTTACCCGTAGTATTGGGGTGCAAACGTTAAAATGTAATAAAGCGCATGCACTTGTTAATACCAACACACCGGCGCAATTTAAAGCTGTTAACGAGCAATTTGACCAACACAAACCTAATTTATTGAGAAGAACCCTATGAGCCACACAACTGAGTCACAAATCGCATTAAACATTGCCGTAATGACAGTAAGCGATACACGCGATGAAATTACGGATACTTCAGGCCATTATTTAATTAAAGCCCTTACTGAAGCAGGCCATCACTTAGCGGATAAAGACATAGTTAAAGATGATGTTTACCAAATGCGAGCAGTTGCATCGCAGTGGATTGCCGATGACACCATTCACGCCATTTTAGTAACCGGAGGTACAGGCTTTACCGAGCGCGACTCAACACCAGAGGCATTTGCACCGCTGTTTGATAAAAGCGTAGATGGATTTGGCGAGCTATTTAGGCATATTTCTTACGGTGAAATTGGTAACTCAACTATTCAATCGCGTGCGTTGGCGGGTCTTGCCAATAACACCGTTATTTTTTGTATGCCTGGCTCTACGGGCGCATGTAAAACAGCCTGGACAGGTATTATAAAAGATCAGTTAGACTCAATGCACAAGCCATGTAACTTTGCACCGCATATTACTATTGGTAAAAAATGCGAATCGCGAGAGCAATAATATGCTGAGCCACGTAGATGAAAACGGCCAAGCAAACATGGTTGATGTATCGCTAAAAGAGGTCACTCTGCGCGATGCATCTGCCGAGGCCTACATTAAAATGAGCAAACAGGCTTTTGAGCAAGTGTTGCTTAATCAAAATAAAAAAGGTGACGTGCTAGGCGTTGCCCGAATTGCGGGTATTCAGGGCGCTAAAAAGTGCGCTGATTTAATTCCGCTTTGTCACCCGCTGGCACTGAGTAAAGTAGCCGTTGATTTTGAACTTGATGAAGCAAATAGCCAAATTAAAGTCACCAGCTACTGTAAATTGGCGGGTAAAACGGGCGTTGAAATGGAAGCGCTCACCGCTGTATCTGTGGCGACCCTTACATTATTTGATATGTGTAAAGCCGCCGATCCGCTTATGGAAATACACGGTATGCGTGTAACGCAAAAAGCAGGAGGCAAGCATGGTAGCTGGCAGCGTGACTAATTTAAATGATACTGATGCAGCTGCAGGGCATGTAAACGTACTGTTTTTTGGCCAACTAAAAGAGCGCCTAAAGTGCGATAAGTTAACCGTTGATATAGCGCATACCCTTAGCATTAAAGCGTTTAAACACATGCTGGTTGAGCAAAACCCGCATTGGCAAGCATGGCTTGAAGAGCGTGATGTATTGTGTGCGCTTAATCAAACTATGTCATCAAGCGATGAGCTAGTAAAAGCAGGGGATGAACTTGCTTTTTTCCCACCAGTGACAGGTGGCTAATGAGTATAAGTATTAACGTACAAACGCACGATTTTTCAGTAGGCGAGCAACATGGCGCACTTTGCAGTAATAACAAAAGTGATGGTGCCGTAGTGACGTTTACAGGGCTGGTGCGAGAATTTAGCAGCGGCGATAACGTAATTGCACTTGAGCTTGAACACTACCCAGGGATGACTGAGCAACTACTGCAATCTATAGCCGAACAAGCGCAAACACGCTGGCAACTTGCCCGCATAAGCATTATTCATCGAGTCGGTTATTTAGCCCTTGGTGAGCAAATTGTATTTGTTGGCGTAACTAGCCGCCACCGCCAAGCCGCGTTTGAAGGCGCACAGTTTATTATGGATTACTTAAAAAACCACGCCACGTTTTGGAAAAAAGAGCATTTTAAAGATTCCTCAAACTGGGTTGAGTTTAAACAAAGCGACAAGGAAGCACTGGATAAATGGCAAAGTATCGAACAGGATGCAATTAAGTAAATGCATATAATCTCTACCAACATCTCTAAAATAAAAACGGTTGAGCATAACGGCAAGAAGGTTAAAACGGGCATATTTAAAGCGCCAACCAATGAGCCGGTTGTTATTGAAAAGCTAAATATAATAGGTGATGAACAAGCCGATTTAGTCAATCATGGCGGGGTGGATAAAGCGGTTTATGCGTTTTCGCACAATCATTACGATTATTGGAAGCGCACCCTAAAAAATGATGATTTAGCTGTTGGTGCCTTTGGCGAAAACTTCACAATTTCAGAGCTTGATGAGCAAAATATTCATATAGGCGATCGTATTCGTATAGGTACTGCACTGCTTGAAGTAAGCCAGCCCCGTGTACCGTGCTTTAAATTGGCTATTGCACTTAATAATAAACAAAGCCTAAGATTGTTTACTCAGTATTACCACACGGGTGTTTATTTTAGAGTGCTTGAGCAAGGTGTTGCTAAAACGGGCGATGTCGTGACTATTGAACATAAAGCTGAGCATAACATTTCGGTTAAAACGTTGTTTCAGGCCTTTTTTGATAAACAATACCCAGATTATGAAAACGTATTATTAGCAGCACTTGAACTACCTGAGCTTGCACTTGAGTGGCAAACTAAAATCAAAAAGAAATTGGGGAGTTAAAAGAACGCTATTAAAGCTGTATTACCCTTAATAAAAGCTCACTTTTAGCTGTATTATTTAGTTTGTTAAGTGAGCGACCGCTGATATGTATTTACACACCAATTGGCTTAATGTGTCGTATTGCTGTTTGTTATTTACCGGCCTACTAAAATCGCTACTTACCGCCACTGCGCATGCCCCCGCTGCAAACCAATGTGTTAAGTTGTCTAAATTAATGCCGCCTACGGGCATTAATGGCACATCAGAAAAAGGCCCCGTTAGCGCTTTAAAGTAATTAATCCCCATACTGCCTGCAGGAAAAACCTTAATAATATCGGCGTTATACTCTATGGCATTAGCAACATCGGTAGGGGTGAGTGCGCCCATTAATACAGGTAAACCATGGCGGTGGGCAAGCTCTACCACGGCTTGATTAGTATTTGGTGTAACTATAAATTGCGCACCGGCATCAATGGCTTGTTGCGCAAGGGCGGTGTTAATTATTGTGCCTGCGCCAATGAGTGTACTTTTATAAGCAGCCCGTGCTTTTGCTATTTCTTGCTCAAAGCCAGGTGTATTTGAGGTGATTTCTAGTGCGTTAATGCCTGCATTAACTAAGCAATTAATTAATGGGGCTACATCGCTTTGTTGCTTTAAGCGAAGTATAGCAACTAACTTATGTTGCTTAATTTGGTTGCTTATTTTTATTCTGTTGGCATTTAAAATTTGGCTCATAATGTCACTTCACTTTATTTAACCCAGACTCACACGTGTAATAGCAATCGGCAATAATACTTAATTATTTTGGGGCTAAACGCGTTAAAAAGCTCTCACTTTTATCATTTTGAATAATTAAATAGCGAGTTTTTGTCTAGTTATCAACACGCTTTTGCACCCTCAAAATAGCACACTTAATTAAGCGAATTGGTATTAACGTTTCTTTTCTCATAAAAAAAACCGCTGAAATATCAGCGGTTTTTTATAAGTAATAAATTACATTACACGCATGCCTGGCTCTGAGCCATCGTCTGGGTTAAGAATGTAAATTTCTTTACCGCCAGGGCCTGCAGCTAATACCATACCCTCTGACATACCAAAGCGCATTTTACGAGGTTTAAGGTTTGCAACCATTACAGTCAGTTTGCCTTCAATGTCTTCTGGTGCGTAAGCCGATTTAATACCAGCAAACACTTGGCGTGTTTCGCCGCCTAAATCCAGCGTAAGTTTAAGTAGCTTGTCGGCGCCTTCTACATGCTCTGCTTTAGCAATTTTAGCAACGCGTAAGTCAACTTTTGCAAAGTCATCAAATTCAATTTCATCCGCAATTGGCTCTTTTGCCAGTGGGCTATTAGGGTCAATTGTTACTTTTGATTCTAGGCTTTCTTTTGATTCTTCAACCATTTTGTTCACTTTATCCATTTCTACACGTTGCATGAGCGGCTTAAATTTATTGATAGGGTGTGCAACAAGAGCGTTTTGAACGCCATCCCATGCTAAGTCGTCATTTAAAAAGGCTTCTACGTTTGCAGCCATACCTGGTAATACAGGTTTTAAATAGGTAATTAAAACACGGAACAAGTTAAGGCCAAGCGAGCACACTTCGTGCGCTTCTTGCTGTTTTGCTTCATCTTTAATGAGTACCCATGGCGCTGCGGCATCAATAAATTGGTTTGCTTTGTCGGCTAGGGCCATAATTTCACGAATCGCGCGGCTGTATTCACGGTTTTCATAGTGGGCAGTAATGCTCGGTGCAGCAGCTTGAAATTCTTCAAGTAGTTCTGGCTGCATAATTGTGCTACTTAATTTACCGTCAAACTTTTTAGTAATAAAGCCTGCACAGCGGCTTGCTATGTTTACTACTTTACCTACTAGGTCTGAATTTACACGTTGTGCAAAGTCTTCTAGGTTTAAATCAAGGTCAATAATACCGCTGTTTAATTTAGCTGCGTAGTAATAACGTAAGTACTCTGGGTCTAGGTTATCAAGGTAAGTACGTGCTTTTATAAACGTACCCTTTGATTTAGACATTTTTTCGCCATTGACGGTTACAAAGCCATGTGCAAACACGTTAGTTGGCTTTCTAAAATTAGCGCCCTCTAGCATGGCTGGCCAAAATAAGCTGTGGAAGTAAATAATGTCTTTACCAATAAAGTGATAAAGCTCAGCATCAGAACCTTCAGCCCAAAATGCATCAAAGTCGAGGCCTTTTTCGTCACATAGATTTTTAAAGCTTGCCATGTAGCCAATTGGCGCATCTAGCCATACGTAAAAGTATTTGCCCGGTGCATTTGGAATTTCAAAACCAAAGTAAGGCGCATCGCGGCTAATATCCCACTGTTGCAGGCCATCGGTAAACCACTCATCTAACTTATTCGCCATTTCTTGCTGAATAGAGCCCGAGTGTAGCCACTCTTTAAGCATGCCTTCAAATGCTGGCAGGTCAAAAAAGTAATGCTCTGAATCTTTTAAAATTGGCTCTGCACCTGACATTACCGAGCGCGGGTTTATTAATTCGGTTGGGCTGTAAGTTGCGCCACACGAGTCACAGCTATCGCCATTTTGGTTTTCAGACTTACACGTTGGGCAAGTGCCTGTTACAAAGCGATCTGGTAAAAATATGCCTTTTTCAGGGTCGAATAACTGTGAAATAGTGTGCTTTTTAATATGGCCCGCATCATTAAGGCGGTTATAAATAAGCTCACTCAGCTCTTTATTTTCTGAGCTGTGGGTGCTGTGGTATTTATCAAACTTGATGTTAAAGTCGGCAAAGTCGCGCTGGCGTTCAATGCTTACATTTTTAACCATTTCTTCAGGCGTGATCCCTTGCTTTTGCGCATTAAGCATAATTGGCGTGCCGTGAGCATCGTCGGCGCAAACATAATAAGCTTCGTGGCCTTGTAGCTTTTGAAAACGTGACCAAATATCAGTTTGAATATATTCCAATAAATGGCCTAAGTGAGTAGGGCCATTTGCATAAGGTAATGCGCTGGTAATGAGGATCTTTCGCTGCGTCATAATCATTCCGAATTGAGGATAAACCACCATTTTTACTACAAAAAAGGCGGTTATCATTAATTTATCCATAAGCTTTGGACTAACGGTACGCGCAGCTTATGGATTTTTGTTAATTGACTGGTGTTAATGCCCTGAATGTTACATAATTCTGTGGCACTTTTCATCAAAGAAACGCTATTTAATTGCTATGTTTGGACTGTCGAAACTATTCTCCTCTAAATCGGTGCAAAAACAACCGATTATTACTGCCTTAGCGGCGTATCGAAGCGCGGCATTTGCCGTAGGTATTGATGAAAGTTTTATTGATACCATTTCGCAAAATGACGATAAATCAATACACATTAAAATAACGCTGCCATTTGCGGCTCAATCAGAAATGCCGTTAGTTGAGCAGCACGTAAGTGAAAGTATAAATACACCGGTTACCATAGACTCTGTGGTGACTATAAAAGAGCCTGCAAAGTTTAAAGCCATTAAACACATTGTGCTGATTGCCTCAGGTAAAGGGGGGGTAGGAAAATCCACTACCGCTGTAAATTTAGCTGGGGCGCTTAAAAGCGAAGGCGCAAAAGTAGGGATTTTAGATGCTGATATTTATGGGCCATCTATTCCTATGTTATTGGGGCTTGTAGGCGCAGAGCCGCAAACCAAAGATAACAAACTGCTTCAGCCATTTGATGCCAACGGCATTAAAGCGCAATCAATCGGCTTTTTAGTGCCAAGTGATGACGCAACGGTATGGCGAGGGCCAATGGCATCGGGAGCGCTCAACCAATTATTAAACGAAACTGATTGGGGCGAACTTGATTATTTAATTGTTGATATGCCACCGGGTACGGGCGATATACAGCTAACAATGAGCCAAAAAGTGCCTGCCAGCGGCACTGTTATTGTGACTACGCCACAAGATTTAGCCCTTGCCGATGCGCAAAAAGGCATTGCAATGTTTAATAAAGTTAACGTACCTGTGCTTGGGCTTATAGAAAATATGAGTCACTACATTTGTAGCCACTGCGGTGAAGCCAACCATGTATTTGGCAAAGATGGCGCAGAAAAACTTGCCCATAAACACGGCGTACCGGTGTTAAGCCATATTCCACTTGCCATAAATATTCGTGAATACTCAGAGCAAGGTAAATTAATCGCCAGCGATACCAGCGCGGCTATTAGCAACACATACAGCGCAGCGGCAAGACTGATTGCCAGCACGCTTTTTTATCAGCAGCACCAACACAGTGTTGAGATAGTGATAACGCAGGACTAAGAAAAAATGAGACTCTCAGATACCCATATTAAAGAATATTTAAGCGATGGCCGCATAGTGATTGAGCCTGCGCCGACTAATGAAATGATTTCGGGTGTGACAGCCGATTTGCGTTTAGGGAACAAATTTAGAACCTTTAACGCACATAACGCAGCGTACGTAGATTTAAGTGGCCCTAAAGATCAGTTAAATAAGGCTATGGAATCAATAATGAGTGAAGAGATTGAGCTTGCCGACGGCGAAGCTTTCTTTTTACACCCAGGTGAGCTGGCATTGGCCATTACGCATGAAAAAGTAACACTTCCTGCCGACATAGTAGGCTGGTTAGATGGTCGTTCATCACTTGCCCGCTTAGGTTTGATGGTGCATGTAACAGCGCACAGAATCGACCCAGGTTGGAGCGGCAATATTGTTTTAGAATTTTATAACTCAGGTAAGTTACCACTAGCGCTGCGCCCAATGATGAAAATTGGTGCAATGAGCTTTGAAATGCTTTCAGGACCCTGCGAAAACCCTTATAACATTCGTAAAGATGCAAAATATAAAGATCAAAGTAGTGCGGTAGCAAGCCGCATTAGCGACGATAACCTATAACAATATAAAACTATTAAGCGTTTAAAGGGCTTTTTTTGCTAGCTTAAACGCTTAATAATTTATGCCAATGTGCATTATTGCTTACACTGATATTAAATGTGTTTTTTATTTCTGGCTTTATAAACGAGTAAAAACTCGACTAATATAGATAATAAAATAACTATAATTACAATGCCTTGAATAGTGTGCAGCCTTTTAACCCTGTCAACACTCTCTTTTTCGTACTGCATAACTACCGTATTAAACGCTTTTAAAAGCGGCTCTTTTGCTAAAGAAAAAAAGCTTTCTTGCACTGTATCTAAATTAAGTGTTTGTGTTTTTAACTTTAGTACTTCTTCAACTCTATCTGAAAACATACTTAATTTTTTATCGACATTAACAGGCTCTTTAAAATACATTGCTAACAACTCGTTAGATAGCGGGCTTTCATCGCCTAATACTTGCGCCCCATAATGCTCACTTAATAAGTATTTATGATTATTTTTTAAAGAGTTTAAAGCATTAATGGCCAGTAATTTAGAATCCTGCGAGCCATACATTAAGTACTCTAAAGTAAACATGATCACCCGTTGCGAAAGCATTCTTTGTTGACCACTTACATTTACGAGTTTTCCAGTATCGGTTTGCGCTTCAATGACTTCATCAAGCATAAAGTGAATACAGATAGATAAAATTGCAATTACAGTTAAGGGAACAATATAAACAAAAGAGATAGCGCCATGCTTTTTATTTGTAAAATCAGTATTTACCATTTAATTGCTACTTAATTTAAAATTATTAATGCTTTAGGATAGGATAGATTAAATATAAGATTTTTCACGTAATTAAAGTTTACAAGGTAGTTTGTGGCTTATTGAGATTTATGAAGTGCATAACCCAGTAGTTCAAAATACTTATTAAGCGCTTCATTTGCCTTATTAACATGTTGAGCACTTGGGTATATCAAGTTACTGCTTTTTAAGCCACTAACCAAAAAGCTATTTTGAATAGTGCTGTGAGCATCTATACAGGCTTCAAAGCAGCGTGCTGCAAGCTCCTCAGGCATACTCATATAATGCATGTTTTGCGCTTTATCGAACGTAATGCAGCGTTGTACGTAATTATTGGCGTTTGCGCCGCTTTCATCTAAAAACACGCTTTGGTAAAACTTATCGAGTGCACTATTTAGCGGATGGGCTAAATTAGGCGTGTTAGCAAGCCACAGCTTTGAAGCAAAACCAAAGCGAGGTTTTGCATTAAATAAATGCTCGCTTATATGATGATCAAACGCATGAAACCATTCGTGAGCCAATGCGCCACCGCCGGCGTTTTTTGCTAAAGCAAGGGTTTGTGAAGCTGCGTTATAATGCGCTTGGACGCCTTTTTGACCGCCATGCCCAAAGGCAAAATTTAGTTTGCCGCGCAGGCCAATAGCTTTGGGCGGTAAATGTAATATTTGAGCAAGGTCGGCGAGGGCATCGTAAATTAAGTTTGCACTAATAAAATGCTCTTCTTTGGTCACCCATTTTCCTACAACCATAGATCTAAAGCCAAAGGTGTCTCTAATATCACTAAAGTCAACTTGGTCGTCAAAGCGGTAGTCTGGCCCTTTACGAATGAATCCGCGTTTTAATCTGTTTGGGTAATTACGCATTTACATTTAATGGTGGCTAATTTAAGTAACGTGCTTTTACGTGTTCGGGCATGTGTTGGGTTTGTTTTTGTATTAATTCGTCTAATAAATTGTAAAGCGGGGCAGGGTTTAGCTGCTCTATTAACAACAAACTATGTGCAACGGCCTCAAGCGTAGAAAGACTGTCGGCTCTGGGGGCTTTTCTAATAGCGTAACGGCTTTGCGGTAACTGCTTAAAGCTCACTGTTTTAAATTTAGTGAGTAGCGGGGTCAGCTGCAAAATTTTATAGGCTTTTTTCCAGGTGCCATCAATCACGATTAAATGCGTAATGTTACTTAAGGCTTGCTTTGGGTTTGTATCATCTAAGTTGGTGGCGTGCTCATTAGGGTAGAGCAGTACCGTGGACTTAACAGGTAAAGAGTTGAGCATGGCAAAGTCGGTGTTATTTTCCCCTTTGATTATTTTGCAGTCAGTTAGGCTTAAATTAAGCAATTTTGCCGTGTTTTTCGCTATTTTTTCTTCACTGGGGTGTTGTAGAATAACCACGCTAACTTTATTTGTTAAACGTTTAATGGCCCCGCATATACAGGTAGAGGGCGTAAACAAACAGCGTTCACAAACTTGGCGAGTCATTAATTAAACTTTTTATTGCGAGTGTATTTTGATAATTATACATTTATAAAGTAATAAAGTTGGATTTTTTTACGCATAGATATACAGTAATACTATTAATTATAAAATGACACGGAATGTTTAGAAGGGCTTAAAATATGACAGAAGTACAAATAGATGAGGCTGCTCTAGAAAGTATGCATTCGTTACTTGGTGAGCAGTTTAAAGATACACTTGAATTTTGCTGCAGTGAATTTGAGCGCCTTGGTAATGAAGTAATTGCAACCATTGGTAACGATAAAGAAGCGGCGATTCGTCATGCCCATAGTTTAAAGTCGAACGCGGCTCAGTTTGGTGCCACGAGTTTATCTGATGTAGCCCGTGATATTGAGCTTAATCTAAATCAAGATAACTTAGCGCAAGCTGTTACTGCATCTACAGATTTATTGGCGCAAGTAAGTGGTTCGCAGGCCCAATTAAGAGCGTGGGTAGAGTCTAATTAACTTTATTTGTTAACGTGAATTTATTTCAGTATTAAGCAACTAATTACGCTGGCATTTTACGCCTTTACTAGGGTAGTCTTAGACTTTACTAGGGCGTGTTTGGCCTCTCGATAATAAATTTGATCACGCATTGCCCAAGGGCCACCCTTGGGCTAGTAACACAATTTTACCGAGCCCATTAGGTTATAACCCTCACATTGAACAAACCCACTCCTAGTTAATTATTTTTTTCCATAAAGCCAGTTCGCCCCAAAGAGGTAAAAATGTCAGATATTAAAAAGAGTCACAAATTAGAAGGTGTATGTTATGACATTCGTGGACCGGTTTTAGCGCAAGCCAAAAAAATGGAAGACGAAGGTCAAAAGGTACTAAAGCTTAATATTGGTAACCCTGCGGCGTTTGGTTTTGATATGCCAGAGGACATGCACCGCGATATTATTCGTAATTTGTATTCGGCCCAAGGCTACTGCGACTCTAAGGGGTTATATTCAGCCCGTGTAGCGGTTTATCAGCATTACCAGCAACGAGGTTTACATAACTTAGATGTAGATAATATTTATATTGGTAATGGGGTGAGCGAGCTTATTCAAATGATCACCCAAGCGTTATTAAATAACGATGATGAAGTGCTTATTCCTGCGCCTGATTACCCTCTGTGGACCGCGTCAGTTAAATTAGCAGGCGGCAACCCTGTTCATTATTTATGTGATGAAGAGCAAGACTGGTTTCCGGATATTGCTGATATAAAAAGTAAAATTACGTCTAAAACAAAAGCGCTTGTACTAATTAACCCTAATAACCCAACCGGGGCGGTTTATAGTGACGATTTACTTTTAGAGTTAATTAATGTGGCGCGCGAGCATAAGCTGTTACTGCTTAGCGATGAAATTTACGAAAAGATTTTATACGATGGCATCACTCACACCTCAATTGGTGCGCTATGCGACGATGTGCCCATTATTACCTTTAATGGCTTAGCTAAAACTTACCGTGCAGCGGGTATTCGTATGGGCTGGATGGTACTAAGCGGGCGCACTTCTGCAATGGAAGATTTACGTAAAGGGCTAGATATTTTATCGTCTATGCGTTTGTGTGCCAATGTACCCGCGCAATATGCGATACAACAAGCGCTAGGGGGCGTGCAATCAATAGATAGCTTAATCGACCCAGGCGGGCGATTATATGTTCAGCGCGATATTGCTTGGCGTGGGCTTAATGCTATTGAAGGGATAAGCTGTAAAAAGCCAAAAGGGGCGCTTTACGCGTTTGCTAAGGTAGATACGGCTCATTTTAATGTCACTGATGATGAAAAAATGATGTTTGATTTACTAAAAGCAGAAAAAATATTATTAGTGCATGGGCGTGCATTTAATTGGCCAGAGCCTGATCACTTTAGGTTAGTGTTTTTACCTAACAAAGACGATTTATCGAGTGCGATGCTTAAAATGCAGCGCTTTTTTAAAGACTATCGCCAAGTTTAGTTAATCCCAACTAATGCGCTGTAAAATAAAAAACGAGCTTAATTAGCTCGTTTTTTATTTACGCGATAATGCTGATAGGGCTTATTAGTACGCGCGGTCAACTCTTACGGTATTATCACTTAAATAGACCAACCGTACGTTATCACCTTTACTAAAGCGCATTGACTGGTCTTGGTCTTGTACCACCATGTATTGATCGCCGTTTTCTACCTGAATCAATAACTCTACTAGGTGTGTTTGCTTATAATAGCTTTTTTGCTGATTATTATGCGCCACGCTTCCGCCAATGACTGAGCCTAAAATAGTGGCGACGGTACGACCGCTCCCACCACCAAATTGATTACCGACAACACCCCCGAGTAGGGCGCCGCCAAAGGTTTTCCAGCCATTGTTTTTGTCTTGCACAAGCTCTTGTTCGGTAATTTTACGTACAGATTTTACATCGCCAAATAAAACCTGTTGTACAGGCACGGCTTTGTTTCGCTCATAGTTAGCAAAACTTGGTGCACTGAGTGTAAGCAATGCACACATTGCTATGGTTAAGGCTTTCATAGGTCTCTCCTGTTGGTGTTACGCAAAGGCGATATTTTGCCTTTGCGTGGATATGTATACCAATGCGCAAAAATACTTAATCATTTTGCGGCTAAACGTGTCGCTACCTGCGTTAAAAAATTCTCATTTAAAACAACTAAACAGTCATTTTTTTCCTAGTTATCAACGCGTTTAACTAGCCTCAAAATAGATCAGTTAATTAAGCGAATTGGTATTATTACCAACCAAATGTCGATTTTTCTTTCGTTTTACGAATTTCAGTTTCGTCTGCCCACTCTACTAGGCCGCTTTGCATATCCATTAAGCGCATTGTAAATTTGTAATACACATCTGATTTATCAGCATTTGATTTAACAATGCTCGATAAGTTGCCGTACAACATGTATTGCGCACCAATTTGTTTACCAAAGGCAACTGCGGTGGCAGGGTTTACAAGGGCATCTTCGTTTTGAAAGTTAAGCTGCTCACGTACTGATTCAACACGGGTCATGTCAACAAAACGAAACTTACCGCTGCGCAACAGTTGCGTAGAGATTGAGTCGGTAATAGATTCAGTGTCTATGTGTTCACTGGTTTTATTTTTAATGCGCTCAACAAATACCACAGGGCGTTTGTTTTGGGTCATTGTACCAATAACCGGCGAGCTGAGTAGTGAGTCGGTCATTTGGCTGGCTACTTTTTGTAAATCGGTAGAGCCAAAGTTTATATCGGTGGTTTCTACTGCTTGCGCGTCGCCATAACTAACTACGGCTTTATTGGCACAACCGCTTAAAATGAGGGCGCTGAGGCCAATAACTGCATAACTCGATAACGTTTTAAATTGTGTAGTGATCATTTTTATAACCCTTATTCTTTAAATTCTTGTGCGTCGGTAGACACTTCTCTTACAGCGAGCGAAAATGTAACCGCATCCGGTGTTGGCGCTAAGCCGGGTAATTGTGTTTTAGAAAAACCAAACAGTGTTAAGGCTTGCCAAGGTGAGTGGTTTCCTTTAATTACAAACCCGTCTTTGTCGTACCAATTAAACTGATACTGTAAATATTGCGACTTTTTATATTGGCTGCTTAGTGTTACTACCACGTCGGTTAACTGGTTTGTTTGGCGTGTTTTAACATCGGTAATGGCAAGCTTTTCACCTAGAGCAGGATTATCAACATGTAACTGCTCGTTAAATGTATTTTTGCTTTGCTCAACCGAAATGCCTGATGTATCAGGTTGGCTTGCACATGCCCCAAGCATTAATGCAGCCACTAATGGCAAAGTATATTTCATGATGACTCCTAGAGTTGAACCACATGGTAGTTAAAATAGTTATTAATAGAGGTTAGGTAAATTAAGGTTAACCCTTGCTTACTAACGGTAAAATTAATAGGCGCATGGTTGCCTATTAAAAGTGTATGCGACCCTGCATTTAAACTGCTACGTGCCATGCTTATTTGATTAGGTAAAGTAAGCCAGCTACGTGTATCAGCCTGCTCAGACGCCAAATTATAAATATTAGCAATAATATTGCCTACATCGCCTGTGCTACGTGCCAGCTCTGCGCGCACTTTTTCTTTGGCTACTAAGCGTAGTACTTGCCTAGATACGCGAGCCGGTATTTGTTGCTCTAATGTTTTAGCCGCTAATGCTTCTATATGCACTAATGGGTTGAGCTCTAAATTTTGCGAACCTATATTTACGCCATTAATATTAGTTATAAACGCATTATCTTTATAAACCGGCATTGCTAAACTGTAAAAACGCGCATCGCCACCTGAGGTATAAATAGGCAAGCGTAATTTAAATTCATCTTGTTTAGGCACTAAGCCTTGTTCAACCAATATAACCACTTCACCGTGATTAGCATGAAGGGGCTTTAATGGGCTAAAGCAGCGCTCAAACTCTTCTAAATCTTGATTAAAACCTTGCTTTTTAGCTAATCGCATTACATCTTGCTGTAAGTAGTGATTGTCAGGTTGAATCTCTAATGCTTTTTTATAATCAATGTAGGCATCATCGTATTGTTTATCACTTTGGTACAACAGCGCAGATAAATAAAACGTAAAGGCATTTTGAAAACCATTTTTAATACCGCGTGTCACATTACTCATACTTGGGTAATGCTGTTGTGCTTGCTCTATTGTGTCGTTTATTTGTGTTTGATTATCTGCAAGTGCATCGACTTGTACTTTGTTAGCGCGACGTATTTCAACCAAGGCGCCTTCTAAATCACTGTTGTATACATAATTAAGTGCTTTGTAGCTATGTAGCATGCTCATTTCATATGCCGGTGGTACATAGGTAATAGCAGAGTCGTTAGTGAATAAGGCGTTACTTTGTTCAAGCCCTGCACTTAATTGAATTTTTGCTGCTTCTCGTTTTGTTTGTACCTGGGCGTATACGTTTTCAAATTGTTGTTGTGAAAGACTTTGCTCGTTAGCAAGGTCTTTTAAACGGGCTTGCTCTAATTGGTTAAGTAAATAGCTACTGTGTAACTTACTATTGTTGGCAATAAGTGATTGAGCCTGTTCAATATTGTTATTTTGAATTGCGTTTCTTACAGGCGTCATTTGGCTTGCATAGTCGTTAAATAAATCATTAAAGCCTATGGTGCTGCATCCACTTAATATAAAACAAACACTTAAAATTATACTTTGGCGCACTGAGCACTCCTATATAGTTAGGTTTTAAAGATTAACATACTCTGGTTTTGGATTTGTGTGAAATAGTGTAAAAAAGCGTAGCCTACTTTAGGGCATATAGACCTGTGAGGATTTAAAAATCATTCTCCCTAAGGTCAGCGCGCGTTAGTTAAATTACGTGTATTTAAGGTAGGCAAATCATCATGAATAGCTTGTGAATACCAGAGGGTAGACGCGTAATTACAGCAATTTAGCAGTATATAAAGTTATAATGCTGCGAATAAGATTAGAGTAATTACAACAATACCGCTTTACAGCTAAATGGCTCAGCTGTTTAAATACAGCGCTGGCTGAGCAAGCCAATTTAAAGCATCTCATTATAAGGTTTTAGTTAAGGAGCGATTTTGAAAGCCACTTTATACACCCTCGTTGCATTAATAGCCTTTGCGGCAAATTCTTTACTTTGCCGTATGGCGTTAGCGCAAGGTTATATTGATGCGTGGAATTTTACAATTATCAGGCTCGTAAGTGGTGCCGTGTGTTTAGGCTTAATTATGGCTGTATATACGTATAACCTTAAGCGTAAGGGGGCGCTTAATGACGCTATTTTAAGTGATACCGGAAGTTGGCGAAGCAGTATTAGTTTATTGGTATATGCACTTTGTTTTTCTATTGCTTATATAGAGCTAGATACAGGCACCGGTGCGCTTATTTTATTTTCAGCGGTGCAACTTACCATGATTGGTTGGGGCATATATAAAAAAGAGCAGCTAAGTAAATTGCAGTGGGGGGCTTTTTTTGTCGCGTTAGCTGGGTTTGTGTATTTAATGTTGCCCTCTGCCGCTGTGCCTTCTTTGTTAGGGGCCTCGCTTATGGCGTTAAGTGGCGTTGCATGGGGCGTTTACAGTATACGCGGTAAAGCGTGTGTATCGCCGCTGCGGACCACCGCCTTTAACTTTATTAGAAGCTTAGTGGCTATTCCTGTTTTATTACTTGTAGCAATAGGCTATTTAAAAACAGTAAGTATGCAAGGGGTGTTACTAGCGTGCGCCTCGGGTGCCATTGCATCAGGCATTGGTTACAGTATTTGGTATGTGGCCATGCCGCTACTAAAAAGCACGCAAGCGGCGGTCGTACAGTTATGTGTGCCTGTACTGGCTGCTATCGCTGGTATGTTGTTTTTATCTGAGCAGGTAACAGTGGAGTTTATTATTGCAAGCTCACTAATACTCGGCTCGGTATTGGTGTTTATATTAAATAAGCATACAGCGCGGTAATGCCAAGAAAAGCCCGCTATTAAGGCGGGCTTACATTTGTTATAAAACGTTTATATACCGCTGGTAAATTATCTAAAATAGCTGACTTACCCTCTAAATCGCTGTTGCTTATACATTCGTAAAGCATCGCTTCGCTCAATGTGTTTACTAACCGCTGAGATTGCTTAATATGGCTAATATGCCAAAGTTCAGGTGCTACGCCGCCTAAATCCTGTTTGTAGGGGCGATAAAAACCATATTTAGCTAGATTTTTATCAAGCCACTGGCTGAGTGGCGCAAATGGCCCACCATGTTGGTATTCATCAGGGGTAAGTTGCAGCTTATAATCATCGCTAATTGCGGCGGTATCATACACATCAAGGTCGGTTCCTAAATGATGCCGACTAGCCCCTGGCATGGCAGAGTAAAGCATAATAGCCGTGCATTTTTCCAGTTCATTTAGCTTGCTTAAATCCACTATCTGTTGCTGTTTATTAAAAACAGGGCGTATACCTAAAAACTTGTTATTCCAAATCATAGCTTGGCGATTAAAATCGCGAAAACTTGAGGCAATAGTCAGCTCAAAACCAGCGTTTTTAGCGCCATTTTGCAGGGCTAAAAAGTCATCAATAATATCAGTATGTAACCGATGCGATTGAATCTCAGTGAGATGTGTATCACTTTGTCCAGTGATACACATTGCTAATGTATTGGTATCGAGTGCCATTAGGTTAACAATTGCTCTAAAATTTGCTCGTAAATATCAGCTAAAGCGATTAAATCATCGGTGCTTACACATTCATCTACTTTATGAATAGTGGCGTTGCGCGGGCCTAGTTCAATCACTTTTGCGCCTGTTTGCGCTATAAAGCGCCCATCTGATGTACCCCCGGTGGTTTCGAGGTTAGTGGTTAAGCCCGTGACAGATTTAATCGCATTTACGGTGGCATCAACTAACGGGCCATGCTCGGTAATAAACGGCAAGCCATTTACTATCCAGCTTAATTCGTAGTTTAAGTCATACGTTTGTAAAATAGCATTAACCCGTTCTTGTAGTTGCTGATGAGTTACTTCGGTACTAAATCTAAAATTAAATTGCACCTCAAGCTCGCCCGGTATGACATTCCCGGCCCCCGTGCCACCATTTATATTTGATACCTGGAAGCTGGTTGCAGGGAAAAATTCATTGCCGTTGTCCCACACGGTTTGGCTAAGTTCAGTAATAGCGGGGGCAGCCAAATGAATTGGGTTTTGCGCTAAGTGGGGGTAGGCTACATGGCCTTGCACACCTTTTACTTTTAAAAAGCCAGTAAGGGAGCCACGACGGCCATTTTTTACTACATCACCGAGTACATCTCGCGATGAAGGCTCACCCACTAAGCACATATCAATTTTTTCACCACGTGCTTCAAGCGTGTCTATTACTTTGGTTGTGCCGTTGATAAAGGGGCCTTCTTCATCGGAGGTAATTAAAAATGAGATAGAGCCTTTATGATCAGGGTTTTTAGCCACAAAGCGCTCAGTAGCAACAAGCATTGCTGCCAGAGAGCCCTTCATATCCGCTGCGCCTCGGCCATGCAGCAAACCATCTTCAATTAAGCCTGAAAATGGCGGGTGCTGCCAGTTTTGTGCAGGTCCTGTAGGGACTACATCAGTATGGCCTGCAAAACAAAAGTGTGGCGACTGGTTTCCTTTTCGGGCCCATGTATTGAGTGTATCGGTAAAAAATAATGACTCAATATTAAAGCCTAGGGCTTTTAAACGCTCGTTCATCATTGATTGGCAACCCGCATCTTCAGGGGTTACCGACTCGCGCTGAATAAGCGCTTGTGCAAGTGCAATTACTTCATGTGTCATTATTTAAATATCTCATCGTATTGCGCTGCTTTAAAGCCTAAGTGGTAGCTGTTGTTATTAACAAGTACTGGGCGCTTGATCATAGCTGGTTGCTCTACAAGTAATGTTATAGCAGTGTCTTTGCTTAGGTTTTGCTTTTGCTCATCACAGAGTGCACGATAGGTTGTACCACGCTTATTAACTAATTGCTCCCAGTCAATATGCTCAGCAAATTCGCTTACAAGCTGCTCGTTTACACCGTCTTTTCGGTAATCGTGAAAGGTAAAATCTATGTTGTTGTCGGCGAGGTATTTTTTGGCTTTTTTAATGGTATCGCAATTACTAATGCCGTAAAGAGTGATCATAGGTTTAGTTCTTCTTAATAATAGTTAAAAGGGGGTCTACACCCGCATTTACGTGCGTGTGTGAATAATGAAAAGTGCCTAAGTTATGGCCATTTAATAGCACTAAGCTGGCCAGTAAGGGCGATTTAAGTTCGCGTAAATCAAAGTAAGCTAAGCGCTGCCCTTTGCTTATTTTGCTGCCATTTAGCTGTGCAATATGTGTGTGTGTAATAGGCTGCTGCGCCGGTAGTGACAAGTTAATGAGAACCTTTAAACCGTTATTTGCTTGGAAAATAAATTCACATCCTGCATTTTTAACCTGCATTAAAGTGCCATCAAAGGGCGCTAAAATTTTGTGGTTACTTAATGCAACCAACATAGTTGGCCCAAGGGTAGAAAATTTAAAAAAGGGCTCAGGGTGCAGGTTCAAATCAATGACTTTGCCGCTAAAGGGGCTGGTAATTTTTAATGCGCTGGCGGGGAGCTTATTTTGCGCTAAAAACTCGATAGAGGCTGCTCTCATTTATTGATCTACTACTAAATTGTAGCCATCTTTTTTAAGTGCAGTGATGGCTTGCTGCGCAGTGTGTTTTTTTACCAAAATATAATCTGTGTCGTAGGTTGAGATAGAAAAGATAGAAATATTAGCCTTTGCAAGCACGCCAGATATATTGGCCATAATCCCCGTTAAAGAAAACCCCAACGGGCCAACCACTTCAAGTGCTTGCCAATCAGGCTCTGTATCTAAACACTCAATAGCAAAATGACTAGGGCAAACAATAGAAAGCTCATCATGAGTTTTAGAAATAAAAAATAGGGGTAATTTTAATAGCGCTACAGGAATGTCTGCATCCACTTCTAAACTATGAATTGACAACAGCGTGCTGTGTAATTGTAATGTTTGTTTTGACATTAATAACCTGCAAACAGCGTATAGAGTCAGTTAATAGTATAGATTATTGGCTTTAAATTAAAGGTGTAACAGCCACTAAAATAAAGGCTGTGTGACTGTGGGTAATAAGGATTTAAAACTTACCCACAATTTCTGTGGATAAGTATGGGAATTGGTAGGTATAAATAGCCTAACTAACTAATTAATAAGTAAATATTAGCTAGGCTATAAAAAGCACTAGTTTGATTTAGGCGTTTTCGAGCGCTTCAACTTGAGCTGCTTGAATAGCCGTAAGTGCAATGGTGTACACTATGTCATCGACTAATGCGCCACGGCTTAAATCGTTAACGGGCTTTCGCATACCTTGTAGCATAGGCCCTATGCTGATTAGATCGGCACTACGTTGTACGGCTTTGTAGGTTGTGTTACCGGTATTAAGGTCTGGGAAAATAAATACCGTAGCTTTACCGGCTACTGGGCTATTTGGTGCTTTTTTAAGAGCAACATTTTCCATAATCGCAGCGTCGTATTGCAATGGCCCATCAATAATTAAATCAGGACGTTTTTGTTGAGCAATTTGCGTGGCTTCACGCACTTTTTCAACATCGGCGCCAGAGCCAGAAGTACCTGTGCTGTAGCTTATCATGGCAACACGTGGCTCTATGCCAAACGCAGCTGCAGAATCAGCTGACTGGATAGCGATATCTGCTAATTGTTCTGCATTAGGGTCGGGGTTAATTGCACAGTCGCCATATACCAGTACTTGGTCAGGCAGCAGCATAAAAAACACAGACGATACAAGTGATGACCCTGGAGCGGTTTTAATTAACTGCAGCGGTGGGCGAATTGTATTAGCTGTTGTGTTAACAGCGCCAGATACTAAGCCATCGACTTTACCTTGCTCAAGCATCATAGTGCCCAGTACAACATTATCTTGTAATTGCTCTTGTGCTACGACTTCTGTTAAGCCTTTGCTTTTACGAATTTCGACCATAGGTGCAACATAGTCGTTAATCACCGATTTTGGCTCAACAATACTTACATGTTCGTTAAGCTCAATACCTTGTTGCTCGGCAATACGCATTATTTCATCGCGATCGCCAAGTAATACTGTTTTGGCAATACCACGTTGTCCACAAATAGCCGCGGCTTTAATAGTACGCGGCTCATTTCCTTCAGGAAGTACCACTGTTTTAGCTGCTTTACGGGCTTTATCTGTAAGTAAATAACGAAACGCAGGAGGAGAGAGCTTACGTGTTCTACCAACATTTTTTGCAAGCGTATCGAGCCAATCAGAATCGATATATTCTGCGTTGTGATCTTTTACTTTTTCAATACGTTGGTCATCATCGCTTGGTACTTCCATATTAAAATTATGCAGTAGTAATGATGTACGCCAAGTATCGGCCTCTGTGGCTAAAATAGGCAAGCCTGTTTGCATTGCTTGTTCACACAGCGCCATTATACGCGGCTCTGGTTCAAAACCACCGGTAAGTAAAATAGCACCAATTTTAGTGCCGTTCATGGCCGACAAACACGCAGCGACTAAAATATCTGAACGATCGCCCGGGGTGACTAATAATGCGCCCGGTGTAAAGTGGTTCAAAATGTTTGATACGGTACGCGCACAAAATGTAATACGGCGTAAGCGACGGTGTAGCATGTCGCCTTCGTTAATTATGGTGGCTTTTAAATACGCGCTTAAATCTTTAACGCGCGGCGCAACTAAATCAAAGTCCCACGGGATGGCGCCTAACAGCATAAATGGGTTTTTTCTAAAAATAGGTAAAGAAGCTAAACGGTTTAATTCGTTATCGAGCTCTTCTGCTTTGTATGAATCGACCAAATCAGCGCGGGCGCGGCCTTCTTCATCAAGCGGGGCATTCACTTTGTTAAAAATACAGCCTAAAACCCGCGGGTGATCAATGCCACCATAATACCCAGCAGCAATTTCTAAACGGTCTTCAATTTGCGTAATGGTGTAATTACCAGGGGTTAATACAAATACAATATCGGCACCCAGAGTTTGGGCTATTTCGCGGTTTACACGCCCAGCATAAGGTTGGCGGCGAGTAGGCACCATACCTTCAATAATAGCCACTTCATCATCGTTAATTTTACTTTCAAAGCGCTCTACTATTTCTTCAAGTAAATCATCGCCCTTACCATCGCCAATCATTTGCTCTGCATAGCTTAATGCAAAGGGAGTTGGTGGGGTAATTGATGAGCCTTGCATAATAATTTGAGTTGATTTTTCAGGGCCTGTTTCACCCGTACGTGGCTGGGCAATTGGCTTGAAAAAGTTAACTTTCACGGCTTTTTGCTCAAGCGCACGCACTAACCCGACAGAAACAGATGTTAAACCAACACCCGTAGAAACCGGAATTAACATAATACGACGTGCCATAATTAAAGCTCCTTCACAATGTTAGCGGCATCAAGGGCTATTACCCATTCTTCATTAGTTGGCATTACAACCGCTTTAGTGATCGCGTTGTCAGAGCTAATAATGCCTTCATTACCAAATCGCGCATCTAAGTTGGCTTGTTTATCGCAATCTAGGCCTAAAAACGCCAGTTGTGTGATTACTTTTTCGCGGATAATATCTGAGTTTTCGCCTATACCACCGGTAAAAATAAGCGCATCTAACTGCTGTAATGGCACCATGTAGGCGGCAATTTGCTTAGCAAGGCGGTAGCAAAAAATATCAAGTGCAAGGGCGGCTTTTTCATGGCCAGCTACAGCGGCTTCTTCTATGGTTCTGCAGTCGTTAGACAGTTCACTAATACCTAACAAACCACTTTCTTTATTCAGTAAGTTGTCGATTTGTTTTGCATCATAATTAAGTTGTGTTGTTAAAAAGTTAAATAAACCAGGGTCGATATCACCGCTGCGGGTGCCCATTACTAACCCAGCAAGCGGGGTTAAGCCCATGCTAGTATCTACACTTTTACCGCCTTTAATTGCACACACAGAACAACCATTACCTAAATGCGCACTAATAAAATTGCTTTGCTCAACAGGCTTATTAATTAATTTAGCGGTTTGGCCTGCTACATAATAGTGGCTTGTGCCGTGCATACCGTAACGGCGAACACCGTGCTCTGTGTATAGCTTGTAAGGGAGTGCATATAAGTAGGCTACTTTATCCATGGTTTGATGAAATGCAGTGTCAAAAACAGCAACCTGGGGCAAACCAGCAAACGAAGCCTGCGCTGATGAAATACCCAGTAAGTTTGCATGGCCATGTAAAGGGGCAAGGCTTGAAGCATCTGAAATACCCGCAATGACTTTTTCATCCACTAATGCAGATTGAGTAAAGTGCTCACCACCGTGTACAACACGATGGCCTACGGCAATTAAATGCTCATCTAAGTGGTGATCTTTAATTAGGCTCACAAGCGTATTAATTGCTTCACCATGCGCTTGATTAGCAGCTAAGGTGATAACGGTTTTATCACCTTGGTATTTATATTTAATAGATGGATTTTCTGAACCTAGGCGTTCAGCTAAGCCCGAAATAATTTCATGCCCGTTATCAGCATCAATAATGGCAAATTTTAAACTCGAACTACCACAGTTTAATACTAAAACGTGTTGTGATTTAGAGGGCGCAGTTGGCATAGATACAGTTTCCATAAACAATAAATTTAGTAAGTGTACGTTAAGATATGAACAATACACTTAAGGTGCAAATTAAAGGTAAACTTAGCCACCATATAGGTGATAAAAAAGCGACTAAAGTCTAATTTATAAGATGCGTATTTTAACCCAGTTAATAAATTTAGTTTAGTGTTTAGTTGCTTATATATACAAAAACAATAACTTTTACTGCTAAAGTGTGAAGCTATTTATTTGTGTTACACTTACAGGCAGTGGCAAGCAGGCGCTACGGGTTTAAAAGTTTAGATGTGAGGAGTCATGATGCAAAAAAGTGTGATGTCACAATTACAAACGGGTAGGTTATATGCAAAAAAATGGCCTATGCGTAAAGAGTTAGCACCGTTGTTTAACGAATTTAAAGTAATTAAGGCAACCGAGCTGGCAATTACTGTAATGCCAATATTAGCCATGCTTACGTTATTTTTTCAGCTTAACTATTTAGGCCCCGATTTTTTACCGCAAGCGATTGCCAGTGCATTGTTTTTTTTATCGTTGCCGTTGCAAGGCTTGTTTTGGTTAGGTAAGCGAGCCGAAACACCATTAGAACCGAGCATGCAAAAATGGTACAACGAGTTATATACCAAAATGGTGGCAAATGGCTACCAAGCCCAAATAAGCGAAAACAAGCCCCGTTATATGGAACTTGCACACTTATTAAAAGACATGTTTGATAAAATGGATAAAGCGTTTACTAAAGAGCAATTTTAGAGCGCGTTTATCTATAAGTGTATGAGCAGAGCGCACGCTTTGCTCTATTTATTTATAACACTCCCTCTGGCATATGAGCTGACTCAATATAGCCGGGCAGTAACTTCCTCACTAACACTCGTTATTAAAACATCAATCGGCTTTACTAAACTCGGTAATGTAAAACGATAGGGTGACGCTTTGGGCGCCTTTTTCTTCAAGAGTTTGCCAATGTTCAGGTCTAAATTTCCACGCAAATGGTGTCATCATTATTAAATTTTTAATATCTGAAAAATTAAGCGTAACCTGCTCTGTAATGAGCTTTTGATCTGCTTTTATAAAGCCGCTTGGCGTGTCAATTTCAGTGTGTTTTGCTACATCTGCATAAATATATTCTTTAAGCTCTTTTAAATGCCACGGCCCTGGGCTTGCAACTACTAATGTGGCATTTGGCGCTGCTAAACGCGCCAGCTCTTGTTCAAACAAAGGCGCAAAAACACTCAGCAATACGTCAGCAGTGCCTGACTTAAAAGGCGCCTGGCTAATTGATGCAACGCTAAAATGACATTGTGGGTATCGCTTTGCTGCATATTTTACGGCTGATTTAGAAATATCGACGCCGTATACCTGCGCCTCTATTTTATCGGCAATGGCATGAGTATAAAATCCTTCGCCACAGCCTAAATCTATTAGCACGTTTGGTTTGCGCTCACTAATTATATTACTTAATGCGCGCTGTAAAAATGCGTAAAAGCCTTGCTCTAAAAAAGCACGCCTTGCTTGTACCATTTCGAGCGAATCACCCGGTTGCTTTGAGTTTTTGTGTTGCACCGGTAATAAATTTACATAGCCTTCTTTGGCGAAGTCGAAGGTGTGATTGTTGTCACATCGAAGTGATGAATTATGTTTTAAAAGTGCGTGGTTACATAAAGGGCATTGGTATTGCAGACTCATGAGTCTAGGTAGTCCTTATCATAAAAAGTTTTGACCCAGTGTGGCCGATAAGTGATCAAAAGCGTAATGGCCATACCGTTGAGCATTGCCTCAGGAAACCAAATGATAGCACTTAGGTATACGTAATTATCTGCCAATTCCTGCCAATTATATTGCCCTATAAGCAAATAAAACAAAGCCCCAAAGCTTATTTTTAGACATGCAATAAAGCCTGCCAATATAAAAGAGCATACAAAAATATAAACAAAAAAGTGACGCGGTAAATACTGATAACTCATTATAAAGCCAAGGTAGCTTAATAATGTAGGAATAAATGCACCAAACAGTATTTGCATGGGCAAAAGATTAAGATCAATGTTTGCAAAAGCTGCCAATAGGGCACTGGCCAGTAGGCTACTTAAAATAGCAAGGCGCCACCCTAAAATTAGCGTTGCGGCAGTTACACCTAAAATGTGTAAATCAAGACCGCTTAAAATACCCGCTTTAATTTGCCATAACATGGCAAACACTAACGCACACGCAAGTACCCCTATTTGCCGTGCAGGCGTTTTATAAAGTGCTTTATAGGTATTTTTTTCTACGCTTATAAAGGTAATAATTAAAACAAGGGCCCAAAGTAGCCCTTGCATTTTAAGCGTTAACATAGCAATTATTTAAAGGTTGACCAAATTGGCGCATGGTCAGAGGGCTTTTCTATGCCGCGTAATTCGTAATCTATGCCGGTATCAATACATCGCTCGGCAAGGGCATGGGTAGCAAGTACAACATCAATGCGTAGGCCACGATTATCTACAAACCCTTTAGAGCGATAATCAAACCACGAGTATTTGTCGCTTGTATCAGGGTTTTGCTCTCTGAAGGTATCTTTAAAGCCCCAATTTAATAATTTAGCAAGCCATTCGCGCTCCTCTGGTTGAAACGAGCACTTACCTGTTTTAAGCCAGCGTTTAGCGTTTACTTCACCAATACCAATATCTAAATCGGTAGGCGAAATATTGATATCGCCCATAACGATAACGTCTTCATCGGGCGTGTGGTTTGTTTCTAAATGGGTCATTAAATCTTTGTAAAACTGGCGCTTATAAGGGAATTTTGTTTCGTGATTTATATTATCGCCTTGTGGGAAATAAC
The DNA here is from genome assembly GCF_005886415.1 of Pseudoalteromonas sp. S327. Classification (NCBI taxonomy): domain Bacteria; kingdom Pseudomonadati; phylum Pseudomonadota; class Gammaproteobacteria; order Alteromonadales; family Pseudoalteromonadaceae; genus Pseudoalteromonas; species Pseudoalteromonas sp. S327. Next base: position 47,655 of record NZ_PNDP01000035.1, read on the forward strand.
CATTCATTACCGTTAGGTCGCGGCCATTTTCTTGCTCAACTGTCACACTTATCATGCGTTTTTGTGCTTCTTCAGTGTCGCTGGCAAAACCTTTTAAGACCGATTTAGGCTCATTTTTGCATAACATTGCCACACCGTAGTGCGCTTTTTGACCATGAAAATAAACGTGGTAACCCATTTTTTGTACGTCCTCGAGAGGGAACGCCTCATCATGAACTTTAATTTCTTGCAAACCAATAATGTCTGGCTGGTGTTTATCTATAATTGCTTGTAACTGGTGTAAGCGAGCTCGCAGACCATTGATATTGAAAGAAATAACCTTCATAAAATTTACCTTTAATTAGACTCTGTTTTTATAACTAAATTGTATCAGTAAATAAGCCTACATAACATGATCGAAATGAGAAAATAGCTGCGCAAATGTTGATCAATTGGTGCGTAAAGTTTAAACATTGTAAATGCTTTATTAATTATTTAAATAAATAAAAAATTCAATTGATCTCGTAATTATTGAATATATAATGCGCAAAAATTACTTGTTTAGTCGTTCAAATAGGATCTCTCTCATGAAAACACAATTACTTTTAGCTACTGCTTTATTAGCCTCTGCGTCTGTATCAGCAAAAAGCAACACTTACTTTAGCCAAGATAATAAACTTGAATCTAAATTATGTGTATTAAGTGCAAATGAAGGCTTTAGCGCAGCGCGTAAAGAAGCAGCACAACACGGTGTATACTTATCGCGTTTTTCTAAAAGTGTTTTATGTAATGGTCAAGATATTCGCGACATTGCTAAAAAAGTAACGTCTAACCAAGCTGCTGAATCAAAAGTTGAAGTGTTTGCAAAAGATGCACACCAAGAAACACAGTTATGTATCACAGCGTTAAAGCAAGGCCTTGCGCCTGTTCGCCAAAAAATCGGTAACTTAAACTCATTAAAGTGTAACGGACAAAACGTAACTGAATTTGTAAAGCGTTACCAAAACGCAGCAATCTAATTGCGCGGTAACATGTAGATTAAAATAATACCCAGTTTGTACTGGGTATTTTTTTGCAAAAATTACAAGGTATGCAGCAATCATTGCAAAGCTAAGTAGTTGATTAATGTATATAAAATAAGCTAAATACACGTAACCTATTGATTGTTGGCGGCTTGTGCACTTTGGCATTGGACTTGTATTAGTTAAAGTGACATTTACTAACTACAAGGATACGTCTTATGAAAAAGTTAACACTCGCAACAACTATTTTAGCTTCGTTAAGTTTAGCCGCATGTGCCTCAAACCAAGGCCTTGAAAAAATCGATAGCGATTTTGCAAGTTTAGATAACGACAGTGATGGTTATATTTCAAAAGTAGAAGCAGATGACGATAGCATCTGGGGCCACTTTTCAAATATTGATACCAATATGGATAACGAGATCAGTCGTAAAGAATTTAACACTTACATGCAGTTAAATACCGGTAAGGTAGCGACTGACAGCGAAGTAAGTGAGTCGGCGTTTAAAGCTAAAATAGCTAAATTTGATAAAATCGAAAATGATTTTGGAAGTTTAGATAACGACAAAAATGGTTACATCTCAGTAGAAGAAGCTGACGATGATGATATTTCAAACCATTTTGGTTACATGGATGGCAACAATGATAAACGCATCAGTAAAGGTGAGTTTAAAGGCTACATTAGCAAATACGGTAAAGCCGTTGCTGAAGATGATGCACTAAAGCATTATAAAAACAGCTAATATTAGCTAAATACGCTACACATAAGAGCCAGCATTAATTGCTGGCTTTTTTGTGCATTTAATTTGTTTTAAAAGCAGATATATTTTCCCCCTTTTGCGATGTTCTGTCATAATAGATGGCTACGTATTTTAAAGGGCAAAGCAAAATATTATGGCGGGTCGTCGAATTAGTGATGAACAATTAATTGAGATCATTGAAGCGGCTATATTTGTCGCAGACAAACCTGTTAGCAAACGCCACTTAAAAGATACTGTACTTGCTGATTTAGCTATTTCTATGTCACGAATTAACACTGCAATAGACGCTATACATACCCACTACCAAACACGTGGCATCAAGCTAGTTGAAGTAGGCAGTGGCTATCGCTTTCAAGCGTGTAGTAGTTTAAGCCCTTGGCTTAGTAATTTATGGCAAGAACGGGCACCTAAGTACTCTCGCGCACTACTAGAAACTTTGTCGTTAATTGCCTACAGGCAACCAATAACGCGTGGTGAAATAGAGCAAGTACGAGGCGTAACAACCGGATCAGCAATTATTAAAACCCTTCTTGAGCGAGAGTGGGTTAAAGTAGTAGGGCATAAAGAAGTACCTGGTAAACCAGCGCTTTATGCAACAACAAAATTATTTTTAGATTATTTTTCGTTAACCGGTTTAGATGAACTCCCTGCATTGCCAGCGCAACAGGAAAGTAAAATAAACCAGTTATTAAGTGATCCTTCTGTGAGAGAACCATCCGAATGAGTATTCAAGGTGAAAAGTTACAAAAAGTCCTAGCCCGCGCAGGGGTAGGCTCACGACGTGAAATGGAAAAATACATTGATGCAAACCGCGTTAGTGTTAATGGTAAAGTGGCTAAATTAGGTGACCGTGTTGAGGAAACAGACTTAATACGTGTTGATGGCCACAGCGTAAAGATTGAAGAAAAAGCCGATCGTATTTGTCGTGTAATTATGTACAACAAGCCAGAAGGGGAATTAAGTACACGTAAAGACCCAGAAGGACGTCGTACTGTTTTTGACCGTTTACCACGCATAGACGGTGAGCGTTGGATTGCTGTTGGTCGACTAGATATTAACACAGCTGGTTTAATGTTATTTACCAACGATGGTGAGTTAGCTAACCGCTTAATGCACCCAAGTTATGAAGTTGAGCGTGAATATTCAGCCCGTGTATTCGGTGAAGTGACCAATGAAACCATTAAAAACCTAACGCGTGGCGTAGAGCTTGAAGATGGTCCGGCTAAATTTTTAACGGTTAAATCACTGGGTGGCGAAGGCATTAACCGTTGGTACAATGTAACGCTAAACGAAGGGCGTAATCGCGAAGTTCGCCGCTTATGGCAATCGCAGGATGTAGAAGTATCGCGACTTATTCGTATTCGTTACGGAAAATTAGAGCTAGATAAGCGCCTTCCTCAAGGTGGCTGGGCTGAACTTGATTTAGAAACCGTTAACTATTTACGCAAAACCGTTAAATTAGGCCGCGAAACACAAACTAAACTGTCGGTTATGCCTGAAAAACGCAAAGACAAGCGTGCTAAAATTAACCAAATTCGTAAAGCGGTTAAAAAGCATAACCAACGTGTTAAGCAAACTAAGCGTAAGTAATACCAATCCGTAATAATACTTAATCATTTTGCGGGGCTAAACGTGTCGCTACCGAGGTAAAAAAATGCTCATTTAGCACAGCTAAATAGCGAATTTTTTGCCAAGCGAACAACACGTTTTTCTAGCCTTAAAAGAGCTCGCTTAATTAAGTGAATAGCTATAATTACAAAAAGATTACCGACAAAAAAGCCGCAATATATGCGGCTTTTTTTATAATTAAAAATGTAGTTTACTTTTTTTGTTGCGCATCGAGAGACTCACCGTTTACATCACTCGAGTCATCACTCATTAAATATAAATACGTTGGCATTAAATCTTCTGGGGTAGCAAGCTTATCGCGATCCTCCCCTGGGTACGCTGATGCACGCATAGAGGTACGCGTTGCGCCAGGGTTTATACAATTTACACGGATATTGGTTTTACCTACTTCGCAGGCCCATGTTTGCATCATGCCTTCAACTGCAAATTTAGATATTGCATAAGGCCCCCAAAATTCGCGCCCTTTACGGCCAACGCTTGATGAAGTGAAAACAATAGAGGCATTTTCTGATTTACGCAGCACAGGGAATAGCGCTTTGGTGATCATTGCTTGCGCAGTAACATTCACTTTCATGATGTTTTCAAACGTAGAAGAGCAAAAGTGCTCAAGTGGCCCTAGCGACCCTAAAATACCGGCATTATTTAATAAGCCGTCTAATCGGCCAAATTGACTTTCGATTGTAGCTGCTAAATCACGGTAGTTTTGTTTTGTCGCGCCTTTTAAGTCCATTGGCACAATAGCAGGCTGAGGGTAACCAGCATTGACAATCTCATCGTAAACGCATTCGAGCTTATTTGTTGTTTTACCAAGTAAAATAACTGTCGCGCCATGCTTTGCGTAGGTAATTGCTGCTACGCGGCCAATACCATCGCCGGCACCTGTAATTAAAATTACTTTATTTTGAAGTGCATTTGGAGTTGCTTGATAAGTTTGCATATAAATACCAATTTATAAAATTTTTTTGATTTTAACATAGCAAATCGTCAAGTAATCGAATTTATTGAAAATTTAGGTGGCGGAATTATAAACTTTACGTTAAGTTTAACTGGTCTAATGTCTCATTAATAAACTGATTACATTGTTTTAACTTTACTACACTGATTAAACACACTTACTTTGAACGAACACACTATAAAAATAAAGATATGTGCGGAGCCAACAATATGAAAAAAATGCTACTCTCACTCTCGGTTACAGCTGCGTTAGCAGGTTGTGGCGGCGGAGAAACATTAGAAGATGTTAAAAACGATACTGCAACCATAATACCTAATGCCACGGTGACCTTTGACCCTGCGAATGGGGTTTTATCTGTCCCTAACGATTTATTAATGAGCGGCACTCAAGACGGCACAATTAATATTCCAGGTGAATTAGACGATGATAACGTCTCTGTGCCTCGCACTGCTTATGCAGATCCGCAATTAGCGCTAGGTGCGTTAGATGGCTGGTCATCGCAAGTGCCTTACAAAATTGATTTAACTTTCCCTACAGGTGTATCGCTTGATGAAACCTCTGCAGCGTCGCCTGGTACAGTAAGAATTTTTGAAGTGGTTATGGGCGCAAGCTTAACTGATGCAGAATGTGCTGTTGTTACAGCTGGTTCAGCGTGTAAATTGGTAGGTGAATTAACCTACGGCGTAGACTTTATTTCTCAAGCCTCAGGCGACGCAGTTGCTATTATCCCATTAAAACCTTTCACACCAGGAAGTTCATACATAAATGTATTAACCACTGGATTAAAAGACTCTCAAGGGCGTTCTATTCAGCCTTCTTCTACTTACGCTTCTGTAAGTGAAGAAGCGCCATTAATTACTGATGCTCAGCTTGGTCTTCAAGCGGCAGTAAATAGCTATGAGAATGTGGTTGTAAGCTCAGGTGATATTACTAAAGATGATATTATATTTTCTGCTGCTATGACCATTCAATCAGCGGGTCCTGTGCTTGGCACAATTAAAAACTTACTGGCAGCTAGCTTACAAAATGATGCTTTGCCAACACCAATGGTAAGTGTACCTGAACAAGCAATGGTAAATGTGCAGCAAGTATTTGCAGCTGCGGGTGTTAGCGTATCGGATGCGTTCTCTGGTGTGCAATATTTAAAAGGTAGCGTTATGTTACCTATGTATTTAGGCACCCCAACAGGCACTGAAATAAGTGATTTAAATGATACATATTGGCAAGGTATGTGTGACAACGCGGTAGCTGTTTTAGGTTACAAAGCTGCAGCAGGCGAAGCTTTCCCTGCAGAGCCAATTAGCGATAATGATGGGCTTTGTGCTGCGTTAAGTGACGGACAGTTGCGTGATTTAGGTTTAGACACTACGCGTCATTTAACTAAGTATAACTCTATTCCTAAAGTGCAAAGCATGGCGAATGTGCCAGTGCAAATAACCAAACCTATTTTACCGGTTATTAATTTTATTCGTGATTCACAAGGTCTTGATCCAATTGAAATGCCAGAAACTGGTTGGCCAGTTGTTATTATGCAACACGGTATAACAACAGACAAAGAAAGCATGTTGGCACTCACTGCACAACTTTCAATTCAAGGTTTTGCCACAGCGGCGATTGACCATCCTCGCCATGGTGAGCGTGGTGTAGATGTTGATGCTGATGGGACAGATGACTTTAATGCGACGACGGGCTCAGTACTAAGTTACATGAACTTAAACTCGTTGTTAGTGGCTCGTGATAGCTTGCGTCAATCATCAGCAGATTTATTAGGCTTACGCTTAGGTTTAAACTTTATTAATGATGCGACGATTAACGCACAAGATGTAACCTATGTAGGGCATTCTTTAGGCTCTATTGTTGCACCTGCATTTATAGCTCAGGCTAATACTCCGCTTGCAGATACAGTTGACCCATTATTTAAGGTAAACACGGTAGCACTTGCCAGTGGCGGTGGCGGTATAGCAAGCTTTTTACTTGAATCGGCTGCGTTTGGGCCATTTATTCAAGGCTCTGTATTATCGCAAGCTGGTACAGCAGAATCGCAAGAGTTCAACGAGTTTTTACAAGCAGATGCTATTTCAAACTGTGGTACATTATTACCAGATATGGAAGCGTTTTTAACTTGTGGCTACCAGGCGTATGTAACCTCACTTACTACGGCAGGGGAAACTACAAAACTTGCTAACATTCAAGCGGTAATGACCGAGTTTGCTTTTGCAGCGCAAACCGCACTTGATAGCGGAGACCCAACAAATTACGCAGCAGCGATAAATGCATTAGGTACCCCTGTATACACTAATGTAGTTGTAGGCGATGGCGCAGATAACAAACCAGACCAAGTAATTCCGCCAGCGGCAGCAAATAACCCTATATCGGGCACAATTCCGTTAGCAACATTAATGGGGCTTGAAACAGTAAGCACTTCACAAGCACTAAGTGAAACCCCGGCGAGTTATTTGGTGAAATTTACAAAAGGGCACCATGGCTCAATTTTAACGCCAGCACAAGACGACGCCCAAGCGGCAACTGTTGAGGGCAGTGCAGCAGCAAACGCTGAAATGCAGCTCCAAGTAGCTACTTATTTAGCTGCACGCGGGCGTATGTTATTAGTCAGTAACCCAGAGGTTGTGACTGATTAATCAGCAAATACCTTATTAACCTTGAAAAGCCACTGTTTAGTGGCTTTTTTTTGTTATAAAGCATGATAAATTAGCTTAAATTTATAAATGGAGAGACCAGTTGGAATTTTTATACGAATACGGTTTGTTTTTTGCTAAAACGGTTACCTTTGTTATTGCTATTGCAATTATTTTAACCCTTATTGTGGGTTCAGCAGTAAAGCCTAAAGCTAAAAAAGGAGCCATAGAAATAGACGATTTGTCTGAGCAACTAGATGACTTAAAACACAGCTTTTTAGAAAATACTTTAACTAAAAAAGAGTTAAAAGCGCATCATAAAGCGCAAAAAGTCGAGTCTAAAAAAGCGGCAAATGATGAGCCGAAGCCACGCCTATATGTTATTGACTTTATAGGTAGTATGGACGCTCATGAAGTTGAAAGCCTACGCGAAGAAGTGACCGCAATTATTGCCATCGCTAATCCTGAGAAAGATAAAGTATTAGTTCGCTTAGAAAGTGGGGGCGGCGTGGTGCATGGCTATGGTTTAGCTGCATCGCAATTACAGCGTTTTAAAACTGCAGGAATTAAGCTTTCGGTTTCTATTGATAAAGTAGCAGCGAGTGGCGGTTACATGATGGCCTGTGTGGCCGATGAAATATTAGCGGCTCCTTTTGCTATAGTTGGCTCTATTGGTGTAATTGCACAAATACCTAACTTTAATAAAATTTTAAAGAAAAACGATGTAGAGTTTGAGCAAATTACAGCAGGCGAATTTAAACGTACGTTAACCTTGTTCGGCGAAAACACAGATAAAGCCCGCGAAAAGTTTCGTGATGAAATAGAGCAAACACATGGTTTGTTTAAAGAGTTTGTAAGCAGTCAAAGGCCAACACTTAATATTGATAATGTGGCAACGGGCGAGCACTGGTTTGCAACACAAGCAATTGAAAAGGGCTTAGTTGATGTAATTAAAACCAGTGATGATGCGTTATTAGAACAGCAATCTGAGCGTCAAATATACAAAGTAAAATACAAAATTAAGAAAGGATTAAGTGATAAGTTAGCAATTGGGCTTAGTAGCTCTGTAAATAAAGCAGGCGTTAATTTAATGTCGCGTTTTAAAGCAATGAACCCATAAAACGTTATTAAAAGTAATAAAAAACCCTTGCTTAGCAAGGGTTTTTTATGGGCTTAAATAATTACTCAGTAGATTTGTGGTAATCTTCTAAGTCTTTAGCTGCGTTCGGGTCGTTAAATATTGTTTCATCTAATTGACCTTCTGACTTAGCAACCACACAAGTTACCATACAGTCACCCGTTATATTAACGGCTGTGCGCGTCATATCGAGCAATCTGTCAACACCAATAATAATTGCAATCCCTTCTACTGGTAAACCTACTTGGTTAAGTACCATTGCAAGCATGATTAAACCCACACCAGGCACGCCCGCAGTGCCTACCGAGGCAAGCGTTGCGGTTAGAATAACCATTAAGTAATCAGAAATCGTTAAATCAACAGCAAACACTTGTGCAATAAATACTGTTGCCACGCCTTGCATAATAGCTGTGCCATCCATGTTAATGGTAGCGCCTAGCGGAATAGTAAAAGAGGCAACCGAGTTATTAGCGCCGAGTTTTTTGGTCGCAGTTTCAAGTGTAATAGGCATAGTCGCGCTTGAGCTTGAAGTGCTAAAACCAAATAAACACGCGTGTTTCATTTTAGCTAAAAAGGTAAGCGGGTTAAGACCTGTTAATACTTTTAAAATAATACTGTAATTAATAAATGCGTGAATTAATAAGGCCGCCACTACTACAAGGAAGTACTTAGCTAGGCTGAGTATTAATCCCATTTCGATAGTGGTAAAAAGTTTAGCCATTAAAAAGAACACACCGTAAGGTGCAATGTTCATTAGTAGCGTTACTAGTTTTAAAATAACCGTGTTTAAATCTTCAAATACTGCGGCTACACGTTTACCTGCTTTGCCACTTAGCGCCATTGATACACCAAATAAAAGCGCAAACACAATAACTTGCAGCATGTTCCCTTTAGCCATCGCTTCGAATGGGTTAGTAGGGAACATATCGATAATCACTCGCGCTAAGGTTGGGGCTTCTTTAGCATTGAAGCTTGCATCTGATGGCAGTGCAATGCCTTGACCTGGGTTAAATAATAACGCCAGTGAAATAGCTACGGTAATTGCCACGGCAGTTGTAACTAAATATAAGCCAATCGATTTACCACCTAAACGGCCTAATTTTTTAGGATCGCTCAAGCTACACGTACCACATACAAGCGATACAAATACCAGCGGCACAACCAACATTTTTAAGCTGGCAATAAAAATTTGTCCGCCAACATGGAAAAGGCCATCTACAAAAAAAGCTTTAATTGGCAAAGAGAATAACCCAAGAGGAATTAGATAATCGTCTTCACCAGCTAATATAGCCTGAAATAAAAAGCCTACAGCAATACCCAGTGCCATGCCAATCATGATACGGGTAGTTAAACTCATTGAACGTATTTTAGACATATTCCCTAATCTATTTTTTCAAATTTGCCATAGACTACCAGCAAGGAAATATTTACTACAGAAAAAAATAGCCTTTGCGGAATTATTTACATAAAAAAGTGACAAAAAACTGTGATATTAGACTAAGTTATAGGTTAATATTAGGTAAACAACTATTAGTAAATAATAACAACGCTAGGGAGAGGTCCATGCCTTTAACGCGACTACTCAGCATTACACTATTTAGCATTTTGCTTTGCGCTTGTGGTGGTGGTGGAACAATCGAAAAAGACGGCACCATCGGAGATGATGACGATTCTACTACAGAAACATCCACTTACACGGTAACTTTAAAAGGTTACTTACAATCTAGTGACACTGAGTCAAACACGGTCACAGCGGCTGCTCCTTTAGAGCTTAGAGCTACTTTAGAAGATGAAGATGGCGATGCAGTCTCAGGTGAGCGTATTACTTTTACCCTTGCTGACTCAATCGGTGAACTAAACCCTACAGCAGGTACAGCGTTAACCCAATCAGATGGTATAGCGATACTGGAACTTACCGCGGGTGAAAATGCAGGAGCTGGTGAAGTAACAGCAACATATACAGTCGATGGCGAAAGTTACACCGATACGTTTGCATTTGAGTCGGATGGCGCACAATCAACAGATCCACAATTGAGTGTAACGCTTGTTGATTCATCTGGGGCTACGACTCGAAGTGTTGATTATTTAAACCCTGTTACCGCGCAGGTTGAACTATTAATTGATAATGAACCCGCTGCTTACCAATTAATTGAGTTTGTACTTACTGGTTTAGGGAGTATAAACCCTACAAATGGTACAGCTTTAACAAACGAACAAGGCATTGCAACAATTAGCTTGCTTGCAGGGACTGAAGCTGGGGCTGGCTCTATTGTGGCCACCTACACCGATAACGAAAATACTGTTTATAGCTCTGAAGGTTATACATTTACAACTGAAGGGGATGCGCCCATTCAAGGTGAATCATTAGACTTTTCTATCGGTTTAAGTCTTACCTCTTCAACGACGTTATCAGAAATTAGCACAATCAGCGCCGCAGATAGCGCAGTTGTTAAAGCAACTATTCTTGACGGAGATGGTGTTGAAGTTGAAGGGGCAGTTGTAAACTTCTCATCAACTCTAGGCAACTTAATCCCAAGTATTGGTACTGCACTAACGAATGAGAGTGGTGTTGCATCAATTAACTTAACTTCGGGTACTGTAGAAGGTGCAGGCGTTATAACAGCCCAGTACGAAGGTGTTGAGCAAACGCTGGGTTTTTATACAAAAGGTGATGCTGTAAATCCAGACCAAAGTACTGCAGATATTAGTTTTTCAATCCTAGAAAATTGTCCAGCAGACTTTAAATCTCAAAGAGATGCAAGCCAGTGTGATCTAGTAACTAGTATCTCAGGTGATTCAACGGCGATTCTTTATATCGAAGTGACTAACGAGAATTCGACAACTCCTCTTACGCAAACTCTAGTAACAGCGAGTACAACAATTGGCTCAATCACACCTTCAACTGGCACGGCTATTACCGATGTAAATGGTATCGCACTTTTAGATATAGTTCCTGGTCAAGATGTAGGCGCCGGTGAAATTACTGTGTCAGTGCTCGATAGCGATTTAACTAAGGCATTTCAAATTGCTGCTGTAGATGTTGAAATTGCTATTAGCAGCTCGGTTGCAGACGATGAGCTATTAGCTGCAGGTGCAACAGCACTTATCTCAATTGAAATTTCAAAAGACGGTGAGCTATATACCACACCACTTACTGTTGAATTTTCATCTGGTTGTGTTGGCTCTGGCCAAGCACTTATAGATGAAACAGTAACCAGTATTGGCGGCTTTGCACGCTCTACATACCGTCCGCTTACTTGTGTGGGTGGGGATATAATTACGGCTACCGTGATCACCGGTGGCGATACGGTTTCTGCTAGTACTACTATAAATGTATCACCTGCCAATATTGGCTTTTTACAATTTGTAGAAGTGACTGAGCCAGTAATTGCATTAAAAGGTACGGGTGGTGCTGACAGAACTGAAATCTCTGAAGTAACATTTAAACTTGTGGATTCAAATGGCAATGATTTAGCTTCAAGAACGGTTAACTTTGAGCTGTCAACGGCAGTTGGTGGTATAACGTTAGGCACAGCCAGTGCAATTACTAATGCCAGCGGTGAAGTGACTACCTCAGTTCAATCGGGCTCAATTGCTACGCCTGTGCGTGTTATCGCATCTAGCGAAGAAGACGTAGATGGCGATACGGTTATTGTAACCGCCCCTTCAGATATTCTTGTAATTAGTACAGGCATTGCTGATCAAAATAGCTTTTCGCTATCGCGTTCAATATTTAACCCTCATGCGTTAAATGTTGATGGTAATACGGTATCGGTTAATGCTCGCCTAGCTGATCACTTTAACAACCCTGTGCCAGATGGAACAGCTGTTAGCTTTATCACAGAAGGGGGCGTAATAGAGCCAAGTTGTACAACAACCAATGGTACGTGTAGCGTAACGTGGACCAGCAGTAACCCACGCCCGTTTACTGACTCTATGTATGAAAATACCATTACGCAAAAGTGTGATGGTGGCTTACCATGCCCATTAGGAATTTTAAATAATGACTTAACGGTAGATTTACCGTTAGGTGGACGTGCCACTGTACATGCTTATGCAATTGGTGAAGAAACGTTTTCTGATTTGAATGGCAACGGCTACTTTGACAGTGAAGATTTTTTTGATGATTTATTTGATATTCCAGAAGCCTTTATCGATAACAATGAAGATGGCACCTATGGCGGTAAAGACTGTAATGATGGAACCGACCCCTGTTCACGTGATAACTCAACCGGTGATGAGTTTGAAGAATTTGTCGATTTTGATGGCAATGGTACATGGACCACACAAAACGGCCTATACAATGGTTTACTGTGTCGTGAAGAAGACGAAGCCGCAGGTATTTGTAGTCGTCAAATGGTTAATGTATTTCAAAACCAAGAAATCGTAATGTCGGGTGATACTGCATTCTTTAGGCTAGTTACATACGCGGATGATTGTTCTGCTATCGCGGGTGCAACCGCTTCAGAGGTACGTGTAAACAGCGACCCTGCAAGTCCACTTGTTCGCCGTGTGCAAAACGACCCCACTAGCGCAATAATGTGTCAGGTTGATGCAATAGATTTAACACAAACTGCATCAGGCACGGCTAGCCTTGGGCTTACGGTATTTATAGCGGATATATATAACAACCCAATGCCTGCTGAAACAACCATCTCTATTGACACAGACAATGGTATTTTAACAGGTAGTGATAATTACACTTACCCTAATACAACAAGTATTGTGCCTGTTGGTTTATCCTTTGGTATTACGCGTGAAGACTTAGATGGAGGAAATGAGCAGTTTAGTGGTATTTTAACCATTACTGCCGAAGCGCCTTCTGGGTTAGAAAGTACGCTTTCTGTTAGCGTAACCGACGATTTATAATCGGTAGAATGTAAAAAATGCCAACCTTAAGGTTGGCTTTTTTATTTGTGTTCTATATATTCCACAGCAATTATTTTAAAAACACCGGTTTGTATAATTTAACAACAAAAATTGTTTGTTTATTCAGTAAATACTGAAAAGTTTGTATTAAAAGCTTGTAACAATAGGTGTTTGTAGATATACCTATAAATATTCGCGCCGTTTATGTCGGCAAAACACATTTAAATATTTGGTTAGAAATAGGCAACTATGGGCAAATCGCTAGTAATTGTAGAGTCACCTGCTAAGGCTAAAACAATTAATAAATACTTAGGTAAAGACTTCATCGTAAAGTCCAGTATTGGACATGTGCGTGATTTACCTACTTCAGGTTCGAACAAAGCTAAAGTACCGGCGACTAAAACGCCAGCTGAAGTTCGTAAAATGGAGCCTGAAGAAAAGGCAGCGTATAAACAGCAACGAGATTACACTAACTTAGTTGCACGTATGGGTATTGATCCTGAAAAAGGGTGGGAGCCACATTACGAAATTTTGCCAGGTAAAGAGAAAGTAGTTCAAGAGTTAAAAAAGCTGGCCGAAAATGCAGACCAAGTTTATCTCGCAACGGATTTGGATAGAGAAGGGGAAGCAATTGCTTGGCACCTTCAAGAAATTATTGGTGGTGAGCCTGAAAAATATAAACGCGTTGTATTTAACGAAATTACAAAAAATGCGATTCAACAAGCGTTTGAAACACCTGGTGAACTAAATACCGACATGGTATATGCACAACAAACACGCCGCTTCTTAGACCGTGTAGTTGGCTTTATGGTATCGCCATTATTATGGGCTAAAGTAGCGCGCGGGCTTTCTGCTGGGCGTGTGCAATCGGTTGCGGTACGTTTATTAGTAGAGCGCGAACGTGAAATCAAAGCGTTTATTCCTGAAGAATTTTGGGATATACACGCCGATGTTAAAAATACCGAGTCACAATTACGCTTAGAAGTCACCAAACAAGCAGACAAGCCATTTAAGCCGGTAAATGAGGCTCAGGCTACAGCCGCAGTTAAAAGCCTTGAGACAGCCGAATATAAAGTAATAAGTGTTGAAGAAAAACCCAGCAAAAGCCGCCCAAGTGCGCCTTTTATTACTTCAACCATGCAACAAGCCGCCAGTACACGTTTAGGCTATGGCGTTAAAAAAACAATGATGCTTGCACAGCGCCTCTACGAAGGCGGTTACATTACTTATATGCGTACCGATTCAACTAATCTGTCAAAAGATGCAGTTGAAATGTGTCGTGATTATGTAACCCAAGAGTTTGGCGCAAAGTACTTACCTAAAGACCCAATTAGCTACAGCTCTAAAGGCAATGCACAAGAAGCGCACGAAGCGATCCGTCCTTCAAGTGTAACTGTACTTTCTGGGCATGTTGAAGGTGTTGATGCCGATGCCAAAAAACTGTACGAATTAATTTGGCGTCAGTTTGTTGCCTGTCAAATGGTGCCTGCAGAGTACGACTTAACAACACTTACTGTGGCCGCTGATGAGTTTCAACTAAAAGCAAAAGGGCGAGTACTTCGCTTTGATGGTTGGACAAAAGTGCAACCTGCGGTACGTAAAAAGAATGAAGAAGATCAATCGCTGCCAGCAGTAAAAGAAGGTGAAGTACTTAGTTTAATTGAGCTTGACCCTAAGCAGCATTTTACTAAACCGCCAGCGCGCTTTAGTGAAGCAAGTTTAGTAAAAGAGCTTGAAAAACGTGGTATTGGTCGTCCATCTACGTACGCATCAATTATTTCAACAATTCAAGACCGTGGTTATGTACGGGTAGAAAACCGTCGTTTCTTCGCTGAAAAAATGGGCGAAATTGTTACCGACCGTTTGGTTGAAAACTTCACTGATTTAATGAACTTTGACTTTACAGCAAAAATGGAAGGTCGTTTAGATGATATCGCCGAAGGCGAGCGTGTATGGACCCAAGTGCTTGATAAGTTTTATGCTGATTTTTCTACGCAATTAAACATAGCCAAAGATGAGCCAGAGCAAGGCGGAATGCGCCTTAATCAAATGGTCGAAACCGACATTGACTGCCCTACGTGTGGCAGAAAAATGGGTATTCGCACGGCATCTACAGGGGTGTTTTTAGGGTGTACAGGT
Source organism: Pseudoalteromonas sp. S327 (assembly GCF_005886415.1). Classification (NCBI taxonomy): domain Bacteria; kingdom Pseudomonadati; phylum Pseudomonadota; class Gammaproteobacteria; order Alteromonadales; family Pseudoalteromonadaceae; genus Pseudoalteromonas; species Pseudoalteromonas sp. S327. The sequence goes on from NZ_PNDP01000035.1 coordinate 62,780, forward strand.
TATAACTTACCGCCTAAAGAGCGTTGTACAACCACTATGAACCTAGTATCAGGGGATGAAGCGGTTGCGGCAGATGTTGAAGACATTGAAACTGAAACATTAATGCAAATGAAGCGCTGTCCAATCTGTGAAACGGCTATGGACTCTTACCTAATAGACGAAACCCGTAAATTACATGTTTGTGGTAATAACCCTGCATGTGAAGGGTATATCGTTGAGCAAGGTACCTTTAAAATTAAAGGATACGATGGGCCTATTATCGAATGTGATAAATGTGGCTCAGACATGGAGCTTAAATCGGGCCGTTTTGGTAAGTATTTTGGCTGTAACAACGAAGAGTGTAAAAATACGCGTAAGTTACTTAAAAACGGCGAAGCTGCGCCACCAAAAGAAGATCCTGTGCACATACCTGAACTTGAATGTGAAAAGTCAGAAGCTTATTTTGTTTTACGTGACGGGGCTGCAGGTATTTTCTTGGCGGCTAACACTTTCCCTAAATCACGCGAGACGCGAGCACCTAAAGTGGCTGAGCTAAAGCGTTTTAGAGAGCGTATTTCACCTAAGTTTTATTACTTAGCTGATGCGCCAGATAAAGATCCTGATGGTAATTTAGCCGTAGTACGTTATAGCCGTAAAAATAAAGCGCAATACGTGATGACTGAAGTTGACGGAAAAGCCACAGGCTGGACTGCTCACTACGAAGCGGGTACATGGGTAGAAGAAGCGAAGAAAAAAGCAGCGCCTAAAAGGAAAGCGGCTGCAAAAAAATCGCCAGCTAAACCTAAAGCAAAAAAAGAAGCTGAATAAACGTTAAAATTTATTTAGCCTAAGACAAATAAAAACCGGAATACACAGCCTGTGTCATTCCGGTTTTTTTATGATTATATGCGTCGCAATGGCTTTATTAGCCGCATATTTTTTATTGTTTAGATTTGTACAGTAGATACTTTTTTGTAGCCTTCAGACTCTAATTCATCATTAACGCATTGAAGAACATAGCCAAATAGATCGTCGTTACTTACATCATCATCTTTAGCCCAATTTACACACATATCTGTGTATTCTTTAATTGTTTGTGCAGAAGCTACTGGTGCATCGTCTGCGATTGCAACCGTTGCAGATACAGCAAAAAGTGGTGCAACTATTAATGCTAGCAATGCTTTATTCATTTGTTGATTCCTAAATAAATGGTTTAACGATTTAAATACATTTTAAAGCTGTATTTAAATAGTGCCCAATGCAGAACAACTCTGTTGGTGTAGTGATTTTTAATCGAAATTAAAATAAAAGATAACGAAAAATTTTTATCGTCAAGATGAGTAAATTACGCTTAAATAATTATATAAGTAATTGTGTTGTAATAAATTATAAGCTAAGGTCGCTTTTTTATAAAAAGATAGATTAATGTCAGAACACCAAGCAAAACCAACCAGTACGCCTCGTAAAATACACAAAGTAGAGCAGGGCTTAGAGTCGTTTATATTTAAAGGGCGCTGGTTATTAGCCCCGTTTTTTGTAGGCCTACTATTTGCTGTAATATTGCTATTAATAAAGTTTTTTAAGCAACTTTATTTAATGGGTATTGCCACTTTTAGTGCAACAAACCAAGAGTTATTAGTGGGTATACTTACCCTCGTTGATACCGCTTTACTGGCTGGTTTATTACTTATTATTATTTTTAGTGGTTATGAGAACTTTGTTTCAAAGCTTAATATAGAGGGCCACGAAGATAGGCCGTCATGGATGGGAAAAGTAGCTTTCTCTGGCTTAAAAATGAAGCTTATTAGCGCAATTGTTGCCATATCTGCGGTTGAGCTTTTAAAGGTATTTATTAATTCTAATATTCATTCAAGTGAGGAGCTATTTTGGAAAGTGATTATCCATGTCACCTTTGTAAGCTCTGGCGTGTTATTTGCGCTCACTGATTATTTAAATAGTAAAACACAATCACATTAGAAAGGTTAAGTTAGTGGTTTGGTGGCCTGTATTTCGTCTTAATACCGGCTATAGCAGTCCCACTATTTGAGCACACAAAAAAGCCCGATAAAATCGGGCTTTTGAGCATTATAAGTCAGGGCGTTCTTATTTTACAAAAGCAAAGTAACAGTCAAAACCATTCATGTTTAGCTTATTACCATCTAAAGTAGCATTACAATGAGATAGTGAGTCATGCGCCTCAGTCACTGTTTTAGTCAACTCAAATGTTTGATTGCTATCAGCTAAGTTAAACACACATAACATAGTTTGCTCGTTTAGCGTTCTGTAAAAAGCGAGGATAGGCTCAGCAGTATCAATAAAATTAATATCGCCTGCTAATAACACAGTATGCTGTTTACGCCATGCCATAAACTCACGATAGGCATTAAGTATAGAGTTTGCATCTTTATCTTGTACAGACACAGCCTGCTGCGTATGCGCGCTACCAACCGGTAACCACGGTTTAGCAGCACTAAATCCTGCGTTTTGTATGTTGTTACCTTCCCATGGCATTGGCGTTCTACAGCCGTCGCGACCTTTAAAGTTTGGCCAAAAGGTAATGCCATATGGGTCTTGTAGGTCTTCAAATGCTACAGAGGCTTCACCTAGCCCCAGCTCTTCACCTTGGTACATACATACGCTACCACGTAATGAAGCAAGTAGGGCTGTAAGCATTTTGCATTGTGCTGGGTTTATTTCACCATTTTGGCTCCAGCGGCTCGCAACACGCTCTACATCGTGGTTGCTAAACGCCCAGCACGGCCAACCTTCAGTCATGCGTTGCTCAAGGGTCTGTACGGTTTCTCTTATGTATTCACTTGAATAATCATCCGTGAGTAGTTCAAAACTGTAGCCCATATGCAGCTTATCACCGCCTTGGGTATATTCTGCCATTGTTGCCAATGAATCTTCCGATGAAATTTCGCCAAGTGATACAGTACCCGGGTATTTATTAAGTAGTGCACGTATGTCTTGCATAAACTCAATGTTTTCTGGTTGGGTGTTATTATAATAATGGTACTGAAAAGCATATGGGTTATCTTCACTAAAGCCACGGCCTTGGCGTTTATCTTTAGGCTTTGCAGGATTGTCACGTAATTGTGCATCGTGGTAGCAAAAGTTAATAGCGTCTAATCTAAAACCATCTACACCTTTTTTAAGCCAAAACTCTACATTTTCTAAAACAGCTTTTCTTACATCTGGGTTATGAAAGTTTAAATCAGGCTGTTCGGTTAAAAAGTTATGTAAATAGTATTGACCGCGACGAGGCTCCCATTGCCAAGCACCGCCACCAAAAATAGATAACCAGTTATTAGGCGCTGTGCCATCTTCTTTAGCATCTGCCCATACGTACCAGTCAGCTTTATCATTGTTTTGATTTTCGCGGCTATCTAAAAACCAGTGATGTTGGTCTGATGTATGGCTTAACACTTGGTCAATAATAATTTTAATGTCGCGTTTATGTGCTTGATCTATTAACTCATCAAAGTCGTTTAGGTCACCAAATATGGGGTCTATATCGCGATAGTCACTTATGTCGTAGCCAAAATCTTTCATTGGAGATTTGAAAAAAGGAGAAATCCAAATAGCGTCAACGCCTAAGCTTTTAATGTAATCAATGCGATTAATTATCCCTTTAAGATCACCAATACCATCGTTATTGCTGTCTTGAAAGCTTCGCGGGTAAACCTGATAAATAACCGCACCTTTATACCACTGCTGTTGGGCCATGCTTTTCTCCGTCGTTCCACACAGTATTTATATTGTTATTAGTTTGATTGAAACAATCACTAAATTTTCAAAAAGCATACGTGAAGGGTGCTGCTCTGTAAAAAGTCTGCATACGTATGCAGCTAATTTACTTACATAAAAGCGGTTTTAGCTAAGCAGAAAGTTACCCATAAAAACCGCTGCAGCACTTTTACCAATCATGTTTATTTAAGTGTAACTAAAACAGCTGACTATTTTGGTGCTTATTTTTAAAGGGCTGCACAGCTTTGGTGATTCCACTCTTTGGTCAGACCAATTTAACCTGGTAATCTTTACAAAAGATATGCGTGTAAATTTATAAAAAACCTTTAATTAACGCTATTTACAAATAATGACAAAGGGATTTCAGTTAAATAATTGATGTATTTTTATAATGATAATAAATCACTAGGTTGCACCAATATAAAACTATTTAAAACAGTGGGTTAAAGTTTTATTTGTGAACTCATTGTTAACTTTTAGCCTTTTGCATAGTACTGAATACGTATGCATAAAGTTGTTAATAAAATAATTCGAGCGTTAATATTGATGCTGACAACAAAATTAGCTCGCCTGTTTGACTATCACTCAAATAAAGAAGCGAGTATCACAATATGGGTAACGGGAAAAACATCATGTCTATGTTCAAACCAAGTATATTAACGTTGGCAATGGCTACTGCAGGATTAGCAAGCTTTGCCTCTGTAGCAGCACAAGAAGATACAGTTAAAAATGATGACGTTGAGGTTATCGAAGTAAAAGGCTTTCGTGGCAGTGTTGTAGAATCAATCAACACAAAGCGTTTTTCTACTCAAGTCGTTGAGTCAATTTCAGCTGAAGATATAGGTAAACTTCCTGACTCGTCTATTGCTGAGTCTATTGCACGCTTACCAGGTTTAACGGCGCAGCGCCTAGATGGTCGCGCAAGTAGAGTATCAATTCGTGGTTTTGGTGAAAACGAAAGTGGCACCACATTTAATGGCCGCGAGCAAGTTTCTATTGGCGATAACCGCGGCGTAGAGTTTGACCTTTACCCATCAGAAATTATGAGCGGCGTTACCGTATATAAAACACCTAATGCAAGTATTGAAGCAGAAGGTATTGCCGGTGTTATTAACATGCAAACCGTACGTCCTTTAAGTAAAGGCGAGCGTGTATTTCAAGTTAATGGCCAGTACGAGCAAACTAGCTTTGATAAACTAAACCCAGACGGTAACGACGATGGTTACCGCGGTACTATTTCATACATTGATCAATTTGCAGATGACACCATAGGTGTTGCGTTTGCACTAAATACCATGAGCTCTCCAAATCAAGAAAAACGTTGGAACGCTTGGGGTTACCCTGAATTTACTGCTGATGATGGTCAAACGTACTCTATATTAGGGGGTGCAAAACCATTTGTACGTTCATCAACCCTTGAACGTGACTCAGCAATGCTCGTACTAGAGGCCGCGCCTACAGACAAATTAAACATGACGTTTGATGCGTTATATGTTGATTTTACAGACGAAAAAATCTTACGTGGTATCGAAATTCCATTCGCATGGGGTCAAGGTTCGATTGACCCTGCAAGCGTAGCTGTAGATGACGCAAGTGGTTTTATTACCAGTGCGGTAACAAATGGCCAACGTGCGGTTGTGCGTAACGACTACGAAGAGCGTGAAGCAGAATTAACCGCGTTTGGCTTTAACACTAAATACGATATTGATGACTCGTGGTCAGTAGAGTTTGATGCAAGTTACTCTCAAGTAGACCGTAAAATTTGGAGCCTTGAGAGCTACTCTGGAACAGGTCGAGGCGATGCTCGCGGTGTTGCAGATAACCTTGGTTACACATTTAACGGTGGTAATACAGGTGCTACGTTTACTCACGATTTAGATTACAGCGATTACAGCTTAATACAATTAGGTGGTCCTTTATCATGGGGTGCAAGCTCTGCTTTAAATGATAAATATGGCTTAACCGGCACCGAGTATGAAAACCAAGCGCAAGATGGCTTCATTAATGCACCTACAATTGAAGATGAGTTATCTACGTTAAAACTAGCGGCATCTAAAGTATTAGAAAACGAGTACTTTAGCTCAATTGAATTTGGTATGTCTTATAAAGAGCGCGAAAAAACCAAAGATTCGCAGGGCTTCTTTATGACGTTATCTGGGTTTTCACTTGATAACCCGGGTTTAGTTACCGTGCCAGAGCAGTATCGAATGGGCAGCGTTGATTTAGACTTTATTGGCATGGGTGACATGATTGCCTACAATGTAAATGGTCTTGTTAATGACGGCTACTACGACTTACTAGATGAAAGCTTAACAAATACGAGCCATTTAACTAAATCGTGGACCGTAAAAGAAGAAATTACCTCTGCGTTTGCACAAGCTAATATTAATGCAGAAGTAAGCGGCTTAGCGTTAACGGGTAATATAGGTGTACGTTACGTCCACACTGATCAGTCATCGCAAGGTAATGCATTTAGTACTGTAGATGGCATTGTTGTGGCATCACCTACCAATATTAGCCACGATTATTCACACGTTTTACCAAGTTTGAACTTATCACTTGCGATTGATGAGCAGCAAACAGTGCGTTTTGGTGCAGCTAAAACAATCTCACGCGCCCGTTTGGACGAAATGAACTCATCTATTGATGCATCATACAACACAACGCCTGATGAAAATGGTAACTTTTGGTCTGTATCGGGTGGTAACCCTAACCTAGAACCTAAAGAAGCAACTGGTTACGATTTGACGTACGAAAACTACTTTAGCGATGAAGGTTACTTCTCTGCTGCGTTTTTCTATAAAGACTTAACCCAGTGGATTTTTGACGGCACATACGAAATTGATATGTCGGGCGTTGCTGACCCATCAACAGGTGAAATACCAGCTACATCTGAAGGTACTGGCAGTGGTAAAGTAAATGGCGGTGGCGGCGACCTATACGGTTACGAGCTATCTCTAGCGTTACCATTTAAAATTTTCCACCCATCACTAGAAGGCTTTGGTTTAATTGCAAGCCATACCGGTATTGAGTCTGATATTGAAGATCAAAACGGTAATGAGTACGAGCTACCGGGTCTGTCTGATAAAATTCAAAGCTTAACGGTTTACTACGAAATGAATGGTATTCAACTGCGTACCAGCATGCGTAAACGTAGTGCCTTTAAAGGTGATGTATACGGGCTAGGTTTTGATACCGAGCAAGTGGATATCTTAGGCGAAACAATTTGGGACATCCAAGCTGGCTTCGACTTTAGTGAGGCCGGTGTTGAAAGCCTTGAAGGGTTATCAATTCAGTTCCAAGTTCAAAACTTAACAGAAGAGCCGTTTACATCGCTTTCTGGCGATAACGCGCTACAAGTTCGTGACTACCAAGATTACGGTCGTACTTACTTGTTAGGCTTTAGCTACAAGCTATAATAAAGGTTGTGTGTAGGAGCCCTTGTAATTTGTTTTACAAGGGCTTTTTTATAGCTACTTTATCTAAATTTTATCAAACTTAACAAAGCTTTAAACTGTAAACGTGGACAATAATATGAAACCAATAAAACACGTCGTAATCGCAGGCGGGGGCACGGCAGGGTGGATAACAGCCGCCTTGCTTAATAAAGTGTTAGGTAAAGTAATTAAAATAACCCTTATTGAGTCAAGTACTATTGGCACTATAGGCGTGGGTGAAGCAACAATTCCGCCTATTATTCAACTTAACAATGCATTGGGTATAAACGAGCAAGATTTTATAAACGCTACAAATGCATCTATAAAATTAGGAATTGAGTTCGAAAATTGGAAAACCCCCTCTCATAGCTACATGCATGCTTTTGGCTCATTTGGAAAAGACTTCCCCTTTTGCGATTTTTACAATTTTTGGGTAAAAGGGCATATTAGCGGTGCAGAAGAAAGCTTATGGGATTTTTCTCTTAACTACCAAGCGGCTAAACAGCATAAATTTGCACCCTTAAATACCCTACCTAATACACAATTGCCTGGCTTGAGTTATGCGTATCATTTTGACGCAACGTTATATGCTGAGTTTTTAAAAAAGCTCGCAACATCACGCGGTGTTGAGCATATTGATGCCAAAATAGAGCAGGTAGAACAATGCCCTCTATCAGGGAATATAAAATCATTAACCCTTGGTAACACACAGCAGATAAATGGCGACCTTTTTATAGACGCTACAGGCCAGCGCGCCTTACTCATAGAGCAAACCCTTAACACCGGTTTTGTCGATTGGTCTCATTATTTACCGTGTGATAGCGCCGTAGCGGTGCAGTCTCAAGGTACTAGCGAGCTGAAACCTTATACGCGTTCAATTGCACACAGCGCAGGCTGGCAGTGGCAAATACCGCTGCAAAGCCGAATAGGAAATGGCTTGGTGTATTGTAGTCGTTATTTATCTGACGATGCGGCAACGCAGTTATTAATAGATAATTTACCCGCTGAGCCAATGACTGAGCCGCGGGTGATTAAATTTAAAACAGGGCGGCGGTTAAAGCAATGGCATAAAAATGTGGTATCGGTTGGCCTTGCCAGTGGCTTTTTAGAGCCGCTAGAGTCTACCAGTATTCATTTAATACAAAGTGCCGTAACCCGTTTAATAAAGCTGTTTCCACACAATGGCATAAGCGAAGCTTTAGTTACTGAATTTAATAAGCAAAGCGTGATAGAAATAGAGCACATTCGTGATTTTATAATATTGCATTACACACTAACAGCGCGAGAAGACTCCCCATTTTGGCGACAATGTAAGCAAATGGACATTCCTGACTCATTGGCCCATAAGCTCAAATTATTTAAGCAAACCGGCAAAGTAGTGCGCGAAAACGACGAATTATTTGCCGAAGTTGCCTGGCAACAGGTATTTATTGGCCAAGGGCTTATCCCCGAAGATTACAACAGCATTGTTGATTCACTCAGTAGTGAACAACTAAACGATTTATTCTCAACACTAAAAACGCTTATTACCTCAACGGTAGATCAATTACCCACTCATAAAGATTTTTTAGCAAAAATTAAAAAGGCCTGATGATGCAACTTTTAAAAAAACTTTTACTTGTAAGTGCCTGTACTTTACCAACCATTAGCTACGCACTTGACGTTGAGCCAGCTAATTGGTGGGTTGGCATGAACAAAAACACGATTACCATCATGGTTCATGAGCAAAACATTGCAAACGAGCAAATTAAATTAGCTAAATACAACGGCGTTAAGTTAAATAAAGTAACCCGCACCGACAATCCAAATTATGTATTTTTAAATATTACCATTACCGACGCCGCTAAAGCCGGAACGCTTGAATTTAATAGCAGCGAAACGAGCAATAACTTTGAGTTTCCACTTCTTGAGCGAGATAAAAACAGCGCTCAGCGTCAAGGGTTTACATCAGCTGATACGCTTTATTTAATTAACCCTGATCGATTTGCTAATGGTGATAAACAAAACGATACCGTCCCAAGCATGTTAGAAGCGGCAAACCCGAGTATAAAAGGTGGGCGCCACGGTGGTGATATTCAGGGCGTTATAAACGCGCTTCCCTATTTAAACGACTTAGGCGTAACACAGCTTTGGCTAACCCCTGTGCTTGAAAACAACATGCCTAACTATTCTTATCATGGCTATGCAATTACAGACTTTTATAAGGTTGACCCACGAATGGGCTCAAACCAGCTATACAAAACGTTATCAGTAAAAGCAAAAGAGCAGGGTATAGGGCTAGTAATGGATATGGTTCTTAACCATTTTGGCTCTGAGCATACTTGGGTTAACGATAAGCCAACTAAAGATTGGATTAACTTTAATGGTGAATTTAATAAAGGCAAAAATGCCACCAGCCATGCGCGCCAAACCATACAAGACCCACACGCCAGTGAATACGACAAGCGCCAGTTTAACGATGGCTGGTTTGTAGAAACCATGCCTGATTTAAATCAGCGCCAACCACTGTTAAGTGAATACTTAATTCAAAATGCGATTTGGTGGATAGAATACGCCGATTTAAGCGGCATACGTGTTGATACCTACTCTTACTCAGATAAAGCATTTTTGAGTGATTGGACAAAAGCCATAATGCAAGAGTACCCAGATTTTAATATTGTGGGAGAAGAGTGGACGTCTAACCCTGCTATTGCCTCTTACTGGCAACGTGGCAAGCATAACCAAGATGGCTATACATCAAGCTTACCAAGCGTGATGGACTTTTCGTTGCAAGAGTCGGTAATTCAAGCGCTAAATGAAGATGAAAGCTGGAACACGGGTTGGGTTAAAGTATATGAATCGTTAGCTAATGACTTTTTATACCCTGATACAAATAACATTATGGTATTTGCCGATAACCACGATATGAGCCGTGTTTACACTGAGCTTGGCCAAGATGTTGCCAAAACAAAAATGGCGATGACCTTGTTTTTAACTACACGTGGCATAGCGCAAATGTATTACGGTACGGAAGTACTATTAGATAACACCCCAAGTAAAGACCATGGTGATATTAGAATCGACTTCCCCGGCGGGTTTGAAGGCCAAACACGTAATGCCTTTACCAAAGAGGGCTTAACAAAACAGCAAAAAGAGATGCATAACACCATCAGTACGTTGCTTAACTTTAGAAAAAACAGCTCAGCACTAGATAAAGGAAAGCTTGTACATTTTACGCCTCAACAAGGGGTTTATAGTTATGCGCGTATTACCGAGGAGCAAACAGTGTTGGTATTTATGAATAAAAACACACAAACGCTACAAAAAAATATTGAGTATATGCAAGAGGTAATGCCTAACAGCACAACAGCATTTAATTTATTTACTCAAAAAACACAAAAGGTTGGCAAAACCATTGAATTACCAGCGATGAGCGCAACGGTACTCGTTATAAATACGCCACAATAGTGACCTGAATACGTATGCAGCAACTGTATGGTTGCTGCAGTAATCTTTAGTATAAAGTTAATAACAATACTGACAAAAAAGACACACAATGAAAAAATCAGTTTATGTACCCGCAGTACTGTGTAGTGCACTTATTGCTACAGGGTGTTCAGAAAATAACAAACCTGAACAACAGCAAGCACCTGCCCACACGCAAAATGAGCTTACCAAGCCGGTTGTATATCAAGTATTTACCCGTTTGTTTGGTAATACCGAAACAGCCAATGTGCCATGGGGCACTAAAGAGCAAAACGGCGTAGGTAAATTTGCCGACTTTAACGATGCAGCCCTCAAAGGCATTAAAGAGCTAGGTACCACGCACGTTTGGTATACCGGTGTATTACACCACGCGTTAGTGGGCGATTATACCGACTTCGGCATTTCACAAGATGACCCCGATGTAGTAAAAGGTCGCGCAGGGTCACCGTACGCAATTAAAGATTACTACGATGTTAACCCCGATTTAGCCGTTAATGTAACAAACCGCATGGGGGAGTTTAGCCAGCTTATTGAGCGTACACATAGCCACGGTATGAAAGTCATTATTGATATAGTGCCTAACCATGTTGCCCGTAATTATCAATCACTTGGAAAGCCTAAAGGCGTAGAGGATTTCGGCGCACAAGACGACACCAGTAAAACGTACGATAAAAATAACAACTTTTACTATGTGCCTGGGCAGTCATTTCAAGTGCCTACCTCTACAACTTATACCGTGTTAGGGGGAAAGGCTCACCCACTTGCGGATGGCTTTTTTGATGAAACACCTGCTAAATGGACAGGTAACGGTGCCCGTGCACCAAAACCCGACATTAACGATTGGTACGAAACAGTAAAAGTAAATTATGGCGTAAAGCCTGATGGTAGCTACGATTTTGCTCAGCTGCCAAACGACTATAAAGACAAAGATTACCGTGCTCATTATGCGTTTTGGCAAGATAAAGAGCTACCAGATAGCTGGTACAAATTTAGAGACATTGCACTTTTTTGGTTAGACAAAGGCGTTGATGGCTTTAGATACGACATGGCCGAAATGGTACCGGTTGAATTTTGGAGCTTTTTAAATTCGTCAATAAAAATGCAAAAAAGCGATGCGTTTTTATTGGCCGAAGTATATAACCCGTTAATGTACCGTGCCTATATTCAGCAAGGTAAAATGGATTACCTTTACGATAAAGTCGGCTTTTACGATACCTTAAAAGCGATAATGCAACTTAAACAACCTGCCAATAGTATTTTTGATGCGCATCAAAGTGTGCTCGATATAGAGCAACACATGCTGCACTTTTTAGAAAATCACGACGAGCAACGAATCGCAAGCCCGGATTTTGCGGGTAATGCCCAGTGGGGTAAACCTGCTTTAGTTGTTTCTAATTTAATTAGCCGCGCGCCAACACTTTTATATTTTGCTCAAGATGTGGGAGAAGATGGCTCTGAAAAGGCGGGGTTTGGAGCGCCGACACGTACCAGTATTTTTGACTACATTGGCGTCCCAGCGCACCAAGCATGGATGAATAACGGAAAATTTGATGGCGCTAATTTAACCGCAGAGCAAATAGCACTTCGTGATTACTACAAAGCGGTTATGTCACTGAATAGTTTACCTGCTGTAGTAGGCGGAGAAATGTCGGCACTTAACCTTGTAGGAAGTGAACGTGTTGTTGGTTTTACCCGCTCTTTAGGCCAGCAAAGTGTGTATGTGTTAAGTAACTTTAGTGAGAAGCCACAAACATTTACGGTTAATTTATCAAAGGCACAATTAGGTGCAGTGAGTGAAAATACGCTATTAAATGATTTACTTGAAAATCACACCACCGAGCTTAAAGCTCACCCGCAAGGCGCTACATTTAACCTCACACTTGATGCATTTAGCAGCGCAGTATTAACAAATAAGGCTAATAATGAATAATCAAAATAATAATACCGATAAGCCAAATTTAAGTTTTTGGCAAATATGGAACATGTGCTTTGGCTTTTTAGGCATACAATTTGGTTTTGCCCTGCAAAACGGCAATGTGAGCCGAATATTTCAAACATTAGGCGCACAAGTTGATGATATTCCCATTTTATGGGTTGCAGCCCCACTTACAGGCTTAATTGTTCAGCCTATTATAGGCTATTGGAGTGATAAAACCTGGGGGCGCTTTGGCCGCCGTCGTCCGTTCTTTTTTATAGGCGCAGTGTTAACAACGCTTTCACTATTTATTATGCCGCATTCACCAACGCTTTGGATTGCCGCGGGTATGTTATGGATCATGGATGCGTCAATCAACGTAACCATGGAACCGTTTAGAGCACTTGTTGGTGATAACTTGCCAGAAAAGCAACGCGCGACAGGCTACGGTTTACAAAGCTTTTTTATTGGTATTGGGGCGGTGTTAGCCTCAGCGCTACCATGGATGATGACCAACTGGTTTGATGTAAGTAATACCGCAGCCCCAGGGCAAATTCCTGAATCTGTTAAATACTCATTTTATTGGGGCGGGGTGGTGTTACTTGTCGCCGTGCTCTGGACCGTAGCACGTACTAAAGAATACAGCCCTGAGCAATTAGCGGCTTTTGAAAAGCAAAGCGCTCAACCTACTACAAGCAAAGTGGTTGATATTAACTTTATTAAAGGTGCCATTATTTTTGTGGTACTGGGTTTAGCAACTCTTGCATTAGTCATGGGCTTATCCCTTGAAAAAGAATTATACCTACTTGCTGGTGGTTTATTAGCGTTTGGTATTGTGCAGTGGATTGCAGCGGCGCTTAAAAGTGCGAATAAAACCCAAGGTGGTTTTTACCAAGTAGTACAAGATGTATTTACTATGCCGGAGGCCATGAAGCAGCTTGCCTGGGTGCAGTTTTTTAGCTGGTTTACTTTATTTGCTATGTGGATTTATACCACCGCTGCAGTAACAAGCTTTCATTATGGTAGTAGCGATGCAACTTCTAAAGCATTTAACGATGGTGCAGATTGGGTGGGTATTTTATTTGCCGCTTACAATGGATTTGCCGCAATTGCCGCTATGTGTATTCCGTTTTTAGTTAAAAAAATGGGATTAAAAGGCGCGCATTGCTTTAATTTATTGCTGGGCGCGTTAAGTCTTGCAAGCTTCATGTTTATTCAAGACCCTAAAATGCTACTTATACCTATGATAGGCGTAGGGTTTGCTTGGGCGTCTATTTTATCACTCCCGTATGCCATGTTAAGTAACGCACTACCGAGTAACAAAATGGGCGTTTATATGGGGATTTTTAACTTTTTTATAGTTATACCTCAGTTACTTGCCGCCAGTGTTTTAGGGCTTATTTTACGCCACGTATTTTCTAATCAGCCTATTTACGCATTATTAATTGGTGCAGCTTCGTTTGTTGTTGCTGCTGTTGCAGTAATGCGCGTTAAAAATTCTCATTAAGGACACACAATGAAAAAATATAACCTTATAACCGCCTCTCTTTTAACGTTAGGTTTAACGGCTTGCGGTGCTCAAAACACAAGCACAACTAACGAAAGTACCACAGCACAGGTTACATCGGCACCAGGCGCCCCAGGTGCAGAGCCTTTTTGGGCTTATGCGGGTAAAACAGGTATTGGTACATCATACGAGCAATACCAAAACGGCCAATACACTGATGCAGCTGCAACGGGGGATGTGTCTAAAGTATGGTTTTCAATTGCTAAAGGGATGATCACCGAAACCATGTTTGGGCTTATTCACCAAGCACAAATAAAAGACATGCAATTTATAGTAACAGGTAAAGATTTTACCGTTAGTGAAGTGGATGATTTAAATGTCACCATTGATTACTTACATAAAGATGCACAAGGTCGCCCGTTATCGCTGGCTTATAAAGTAACAAGCACTGATAAACAAGGCCGCTTTAGCCTAGAAAAACACATATTTACTGACCCAGATGGGCAAACCCTGTTTGTACGCAGCGTATTTAATACTGAGCTTGAAGGGCTAAAAGCGTATGTGTCTGTTAATCCGTACATTAATAATAACGGCTTAGGTGACTTTGCTAAAACAACAGAGCAAGGCCTAGTAGCATGGGAAAACGATAACTATCTATCACTTCAATCCGCATCACCATTTAAAGCAAAAACGGTAGGGTTTACAGGAAAAAGTGACGGCATTAATGCACTTAAAACTACGCAATCTATAACTACCCAATACACAAATACCGGCGAAACTGCTGGTAATGTAAGCATGCTTGCAGAGCTTGGCGAGATAAGTGCAAATACCACTTTTGATTTAGCCCTGAGCTTTGGTAAAACGCAGCAGCAAAGTATTCAGCAAGGCGAAAAAAGTTTGGCAAAAGGGTACCAAGCGGTGCTCGATCACTACAACGGCAAAGGAGAAGCGCTAGGCTGGGAAGATTACCTACAAAGCCTAAAACCGCTTAATACCATGGTTGAACAAACAGCCGATAACGGTAAGCTTTTATACACCAGCACCATGGTACTAAAAGCACAAGAAGATAAAACACACGCAGGGGCATTAATTGCTTCTTTATCTAACCCATGGGGCGAAACGGTTTCAGCCAAAGAGGGTTCTACGGGTTATAAAGCGGTATGGGTGCGCGATTTTTATCAAGTAGCCATGGCATTTATGGCGCTTGGTGATACTGCCACAGCAAAAACAGCGTTCGAATACCTTGAAAAAGTGCAAGTAAACAGCAAAACACCAGGTAATAAAGGCGATACAGGCTGGTTTTTACAAAAAACACACGTCGATGGTGAGTTAGAATGGGTAGGCGTACAGCTTGATCAAACTGCTATGCCTATCATGCTGGCATGGAAGTTACATAAAGCCAACGTACTTAGCGATGAAGAGCTAAAAAGCTGGTACGGCAAAATGTTAAAACCAGCGGCAGATTTTTTAGTAGAGGGCGGACTTGCTAAAATTTTGTGGAACGACACACAAATTACACCACCGGCAACACAACAAGAGCGCTGGGAAGAGCAAAGCGGTTATTCGCCATCTACAACTGCGGCAATAGTGGCAGGCCTTATTACCGCAAGTGATATCGCAACGCTTAGTGGCGATGATAAAAACGCGCAGCGCTACCTTGCCACGGCTAAAAAATACAGCAGCGATATTGAATCGCAAATGTTTACTACCGAAGGTAACTTAAAAGGCGAAAATAGCGATGGCGAATATTTTATTCGTATAGGCCAAGATACCGATGCAAACTCAAACACTAAAATTAACGCTAATAATGGCCGCGAAGGGTTTAATAAAAAGCAAATTTTAGATGGCGGCTTTTTAGAGTTAGTACGCTATGGTGTACGCGGTGCAAATGATGGAAGCATCGTTAAGACACTACCTGAGTATGACGATGAAACACTTGAAGATAACCTACAAGTAAAATACAGCTTTAGCTTTGACGATGGCAGCGGCACTTTTGCAGGCTACCGCCGCTATGGCAATGATGGCTACGGTGAAGATGAAGTTAAAGGCACAAACTATGCTGAGGGTGGTAGTAATACACCAGGCCAACGTGGGCGTGTATGGCCATTTTTCACCGGTGAGCGCGGGCATTACGAAATCGCAGCGGCTAATGCAAACAACGCTCTGGATGATGCTAAACAAGCGCAAATTAAAAACAGCTATGTGAAAGGCTTAGAGCAATTTGCTAATAACGGCCTTATGTTACCAGAGCAAGTATGGGATGGTGTAGGGGTTAACAAAGTAGGTTATGAGCTAGGCGAGGGAACTAATTCAGCAACACCATTGGCATGGACTCATGCCGAGTATATTAAATTAGTCCGTTCACTGAGCGACAAACAAGTTTGGGATCATTACCCAGTTGTTGAGAAAGCTTTAAAATAAGGCTAGTTCAAAATGTAAAATTAAAGCCACGGTTAACAGCCGTGGCTTTTTTGTATCTAAGTGGGGGGTTAATGTTTAATAAGCACAATGAAGTTGAGTGATAAATTCTTAACTAGACCCTCTGGCAATTAATACCGGCGGTAAAAGGGTGCTTTGCACTTCTTCTTCACGTATTAATTTAAGTAAGTTCTCTACTAACATTTGCCCTGCGACGGTGGTGTCTTGCGCTATGGTGGTGAGCGGTGGGTTTATGTAGCTTGCAATGGCTATGTTATCAAAACCGACCACGGCCACTTCGTTAGGAACATTAATATTGGCTTCTTTTAAAGCGCGAATTGCACCAATGGCAATTAAATCACTGGCGGCAAATAAGGCGTTAAATTTTATGTTATTAGCAATAAGTGAGCGTGTAGCATGATAACCAGACTCTTCAGTTGAAATAGCATTGGCCATTTTTCGCTCATTAATGGTTATACCGTTAGTAAGTAGCTCATCTTTAAACCCCTGAAAGCGGGCAAAAAATTCTGGGCTGTGATCAGATGCATCACCGATAAACGCGCAATCGGTGCGGTTATGGGCAATTAAATGGCCAGCGGCTAGTTTGCCCCCGCCATAGTTGTCGCAGCATACAGTAAGATCTGGGCGGTTATCTACTGTGGCGCCCCAGCATACAAACTTAGTGTTTTGGTCAAGCAAGGTTTTAAATTTTGGTTGAAAGTCTATGTAATCACCATAGCCGAGCAAAATAATGCCATCGGCTCTGTGGCTGTCTTCGTAGTCGGCTTGCCAATCGGCACTAGCTGATTGAAACGATACTAATAAGTCGTAACCTTCTTTTGCACACGCACGGGTAATACTGCCCAGCATTGATAAAAAGAATGGATTGATTTGTGATTCATCTGATGTTGGGTCTTCAAACAACAATAGCGCAAGGGTACTACTTTGCTGAGTACGCAAGTTGCTGGCATTTTTATCAACTTTATAGTTAAGTTGTTTTGCTATGTCGTGGACGCGTTTGCGTGTTTCTTCATTAACAAGGGGGCTGTTACGTAAAGCGCGAGATACAGTTGATTGTGAAACCCCTGCATAATGGGCAATGTCAAATGAGGTGGCTTTACCTTTCATTGTTACAACTTAATTATATGCTAAATAATTGTGTCATTTTCGACTATTAGTGAATTATTTCAAGCTTTTTGCGATTTATTATTGATCTAATCCTGACACCGGTGTCATAATGCCAATGTTTTATCATTTTGTTGTCAAAACGTATTAGCTGCTATTTTATATAGCAGCCTTTTTTACTGTGATAGCTACTTTGAGGTGATAGCTCAAAGTGTATAAATAACAACGCATAGCCGTTGTAAAATAATAAGCATAAGCCGCTTACACAAAAGAGATAATACCATGAGCCAAAATTCTTCTGCCCAGTTTAACCCTATCTTAGTTGCCGATATTGGTGGCACCAATGCGCGCTTTGCATTAATTACCGACTTTAATGAGCAAACTAACCAATTTGTTATTGAGCATATTAACATATTTCCCAGTGCTAATTTTGGCTCTTTAGAAAGTGCACTTGAACAATACTTAACAACGATCCCTCATGTTACGCCAACTCAGGCATGTTTAGCTGTTGCAGGCCCTATAAAAGCAGGCCAAGTGCATTTAACCAATTTGGGTTGGCATTTTAGTGTTAGTGAATTTAAAGCACATTTTAATCTAACACAATTAGAAGTAATTAATGACTTTGCTGCGTTTGCTTATGCAGCGCCTTATTTAGACTCAACGCAAAATATTACCATTAAACCAGGGCAAGCCGATGCAAATGCAAATATTGGTGTTATGGGCCCTGGTACAGGTTTTGGCGCTGCGTGCTTAGTGCGTACCGCGCAATCTACGGCAGTGTTAAGCTCTGAGGGCGGGCATATGTCGCTTGCTCCTGTGAACGAGCTAGACGCTTTATTAATTAACGAGCTTCGAAAAGAGCACCCTCATGTATCTATAGAAACTGTTTTTTCAGGCCCAGGTATTGCCCATTTATACAAAGCAATGGCAGCCGTGAAAGGGGTTACAGCTAAAAATTTAGACGCAGCACAAATTAGTAGCCTTGCAAACAGTGGCGAGTGTGAAGTGTGCGATGCAACGCTTAATCAGTTTTGTGACTGGATTGGCAGTGTGGCAGGCGATTTAGCGGTAGTATACGGCGCATTAGGTGGCCTATTTATAGGCGGCGGTATTTTACCGCGTATGCAAACCCGATTACTTGAAAGCCGTTTTGTAGAGCGTTTTTCGCAAAAAGGTGTTATGTCGCAATATGCAGGGCAAATTCCAGTTACTTTAGTAACGCAAGATAACATTCCGCTAATTGGGGCGGGTGCGTGTTTATATAACAGCAAGTAAATTTGCTTAATGGTTGTATTTGGATAATGAACAAATGAAAAAAGTAACCATAAATAGCGTAGCAAGCCATGCAGGCGTTTCTAAAAAAACCGTGTCGCGGGTTTTAAATAATGAGCCTAACGTGAGTGCAGCTACGCGCGAAAAAGTACTTAAAGTATTTAAAGAGCTTGATTACACGCCTAACCCAATAGCACGCGGGCTTGCGCAAAATCGCAGCTTTATTATTGGCTGCTTATACGACAATCCCAGTAAAAGTTATATAACACGCGTACAAACGGGTGCGCTTGCTGCCTGTAAAGAAAATAACTACAACTTACTAATACACCCGTGCGAATTACGTGGCGATGATTTAATTAACGATATAGAGCAGTTATTACAAACCTCGCGTTTAGACGGCGTAGTACTGACCCCGCCATTTGGTGATTTTGAAAAACTCGCTAATTTTTTAAAAGCTAAAAAAATACCCTATGCACGGGTTGCATCGGCACTGCTAGAAGATGATTCAATTTCAGTGCGCAGCAACGACGAGCAGGGCGCTTATGAAATAACCGAGCACTTAATTTCGCTTGGTCATAAGTCGATTGCTTTTATTAAAGGCCACCCTGATCACAGTGCTACGCAACAGCGCTTTAAAGGTTACAGACGAGCGTTGGCAAGCCACGGTATAGAATTTGACGAGCGCCTAGTAGAAGAGGGTAACTTTAGTTATCACTCAGGTGTAGACAGTGCGCGCAGTATTTTAGATTTATCGCCACGCCCTACCGCGGTATTTGCATCAAACGACTACATGGCGGCGGCGGTATTAAAGCTTGCCACACAGCGCCAATTACGCGTACCCGATGATATTTCTATTGCAGGGTTTGATAACGCACCAATTGCACGCCATATATGGCCGGGCTTAACGACTATTGCACAACCTGTAGAAGAAATGACTAAACAAGCTGTTACGCAGCTTATATCGCATATTTCGCAGCCACAAGAGCAGCCGTATCAGGTAACGTTAGAATCACGCTTAATTACCCGCGAGTCTACTGCTGCAATAAAATAACCCCCTTTTTTGTTTTTCACAGTAACCCGAATTTGAGTGACGCTTATTCGGGTTTTTTTTGTGCGGATTTTAGCAAATAAACTAAAATTAGCATGGTCATTAATTGGTCACGTTAAAATTTTACACTATTTTTGTTACTCAGGGTTGACACCGGTGTCAATGCTATGCGTTAATACAGTGACACCGGTGTCAGGGTTGTTGTGAGAGGCTCCCTGGTAGCGTACCTTTGAACGGGTAAATCAAAGATGCTCAGTGCAGTTATTTACGTGGAGTCTGTAATTGCTACTGAGCCTTTTTCCTCTAACTAATAGAGATGAGCTAAATTATGTTGCACCCTCGCATTGAAGAAGTCACCCAACGCGTTATTGAACGCAGTAAACAAACCCGTCAAGATTATTTAGATCGTATTTCGCACGCAAAAAAACAAACAAGAGTCCGTGCCGGGCTAGGCTGCGGAAACATCGCTCACGTTATGGCTGCGTGTAGCAGCGACGACAAAGCGCGCTTAAAGGCTGATGAGCAGCCAAATCTTGCTATTATCAACTCATATAACGATATGCTTTCGGCCCATGTGCCATACAAAGATTTCCCAGATTTAATTAAAGACCTTGCTACTAAGTACGACGCAACTGCCCAAGTTGCAGGCGGTGTGCCAGCAATGTGTGATGGCGTTACGCAAGGGCGTGATGGCATGGAGTTATCGCTTTTTTCTCGCGACGTAATTGCTATGTCTACTGCAGTATCACTATCGCATGACGTATTTGACGGCGTTTTTTGTTTAGGCGTATGTGACAAAATTGTCCCAGGTTTATTAATTGGTGCCTTATCTTTTGGTCACTTACCGGTATTCTTTTTACCTGCTGGGCCAATGCAATCTGGTATTCCTAACAAAGAAAAAGCACGTATTCGCCAAAAATTTGCACAAGGCTTAGTAAGCCGTGAAGACTTACTTGAAGCTGAAAGCGCCTCGTACCACAGCGCAGGTACATGTACGTTTTACGGTACCGCTAACTCAAACCAAATGTTAATGGAAATAATGGGCCTACACCTTCCAGGTAGCTCGTTTATTAATCCTTATACTGAGCTTCGCGATGGTTTAACAGGTAATGCTGTAGAAACCATGCTTAAGCAGCTTACAGATGATAAAGAAAGCCCGTGTTTAGCAGATGTAATCAGCGAAAAAACCATTATTAATGGTTTAGTTGGCTTGCTATCTACAGGTGGCTCAACTAACCACGCTATTCATATTGTTGCTATCGCAAAAGCGGCGGGTATTCAAGTAACGTGGAAAGACATGTCTGATTTATCAGAAGTTGTACCACTACTTACGCGTATTTACCCTAACGGCTCAGCCGATGTAAACCATTTCCAAGCCGCAGGCGGTATGGGCTTCTTAATGCGTGAATTAGCCGGCGCAGGTTACTTGCATACTGATGTTAAAACAATGCTTGGTGAAGGTTTAGCGCCTTACATGATGGAGCCGCGTTTAGATAAAGACGACAGCTTAATTATGAGCAACTCAACAGGCCCTTCAAAAGTGAAATGGGTAGATTGCCCAGAAAACTCACTCGATGAAGAAGTACTGCGTCCAATTAGCAATCCATTTAGCAAGCAAGGCGGCCTACAACTACTTACGGGTAACCTAGGTAAAGCAGTCATTAAAGTCTCTGCTGTAGCCACTGAGCACCAAGTAGTAACAGCCCCAGCTAAAGTATTTAGCTCACAAGGCGAACTGCAAGAGGCATACAGCCGTGGCGAGTTAAACCAAGACTTTATTGCCGTGCTTAAAGAGCAAGGCCCTAAAGCGAAAGGTATGCCAGAGCTTCATAAATTAACGCCAGTAATGGCAACACTTCAAGACGAAGGCTTTAAAGTAGCTATTGTGACTGATGGCCGTATGTCGGGCGCATCAGGTAAAGTGCCTGCTGCTATTCACTTAGCGCCAGAAGCTGTTGAAGGTGGCATTATTGCAAAAATTCTTGAGGGCGATTTAGTAACACTGGATGCGCCAAACGGAATATTAAAAGTACATGTTAGCGACGAAGAGCTTGCTAAGCGTGAACTACAACTTAGCCAACCAAGCTTAACCTTTGGTACCGGCCGAGAGTTATTTACTGGATTTAGAAATATTGTAAGCAGCGCCGATTTAGGTGCGAGTGCTTTTGGACTTGAATAATAATTGCCACACACTGGGTAATGAGGAACAAGTAATGAGTATTGAAAAAATCTTAGCGTCGGCACCTGTGGTGCCAGTGGTTGTAATCGAAAAACTAGAAGATGCAGCACCACTCGCTAGAGCGTTATACAACGGTGGCTTAAAAGCCCTTGAAATTACGCTACGCACGCCTGTTGCAGTGGAAGCTGTAAAATTGATGAAAGCTGAAGTGCCAGAAGCTTTTGTTGGTACGGGAACTGTAGTTGATAAAGCAAGCTTTGAAGCATCAGTGGCTGCAGGTGCAGATTTTATGGTTAGCCCAGGTGTGAGTACTGAGTTATTAGCACTTGCAAAAGAGTCAGACATTCCATTTTTACCTGGTGCTGCAACTGCGAGCGAAGTAATGCAGTTAGCAAGTCATGGTTTTAAGTATTTAAAATTCTTCCCTGCTGAAGCTGCAGGCGGAACGGCAATGCTTAAGTCTATAGGCGGACCATTACCACATATTACTTTTTGCCCAACAGGTGGCATTAGCCTAGCAACTGCACCTAACTATTTAGCACTTAACAATGTTATTTGTGTTGGTGGTACATGGATGCTAGACAAACAACTAATTGAAAATAAAGACTGGCAAGCCATTGAAGCGCTTGCTCGCCAAGCAAGTGAACTTAAATAGGAGTCTCAAATGATTAATGTAGCAATTAACGGTTATGGTCGTATCGGTCGCAATGTATTGCGTGCGCTTTATGAGTCAGCACAAAACAGTGAAATTAAAATTGTAGCAATTAACGATTTAGCACCGGCTAATGTAAATGCACATTTAACACAATTTGACTCAGTTCATGGTCAATTTTCTAAAAAAGTAACACTTGCAGATAACACCATGCTGATTGGTGATGACGTAATTACACTTACTCAAGAGCGTGACCCTGCAAACCTACCGTGGAAAGAGCTAAACGTAGACATTGTTTTAGAATGTACGGGCTTTTTCACTAAGCGTGAAGACGCGGCTAAGCACATTACAGCTGGCGCTAAAAAAGTTATTGTATCTGCTCCTGGTAAAGATTTAGATGCAACAGTAGTTCACGGCGTTAACAGCGATGTAATTAACGCTGATAGCAACATTATCTCTAACGCATCTTGTACGACTAACTGTTTAGCACCTATCGCAAAAGCAATTAACGACACAGTAGGTATTGAGCAAGGTAGCATGACTACAATTCATGCTTACACAAACGATCAAAACTTATCTGACGTTTACCACCCAGATCTATACCGTGCGCGTAGTGCAACACAATCTATGATCCCAACTAAAACAGGTGCTGCTGCAGCTGTTGGCTTAGTACTTCCAGAGCTTGCGGGTAAATTAGACGGTATGTCGGTACGTGTACCTACTATTAATGTTTCTTTAGTTGATTTTACGTTTATTACTAAGCGCGAAACAACTGCTGAAGAAATTAACGAAGTAATGAAAGCCGCAGCAACAGGTTCAATGAAAGATATCTTAGAATACAACGAGCTTCCGCTTGTTTCTATTGATTTTAATCACAACCCTGCGTCATCAATTTTTGATGCAACGCAAACAAAAGCTGATGGCAAACTAGTTAAAGTAATGGCTTGGTACGATAACGAGTGGGGTTTCTCAAACCGCATGTTAGACCAAGTTAAAGCATTAGGTCAGTACTTATAATTGACCCTGTAAAAGTTTAGCTTTATCCAACCAAGCCTGCATTATGCAGGCTTTTTTTTGCTTAATTTATACCAATTCGTTTAATAAGGTGCTTAATGCTTTAAAGCTAGGGCGTGATGCAATAACGCTGTTGGTAGAACGCGTTGCTATATCGGACATTTTGCCAAACAATTCATCTTGCTTAACTGCTGCGCTAACAGTACTTAGTAAATCCTCTATTAAACAACCAAAAGCGCGGACTTCTATTAATTGTATTTGCTGTTGTTGATAATTACTGAGCATAGCTAAATTTGTTGATGCTCCAAAATCGCCAAATAAAACGTCATATTGTTCATTTATCATGGTGTTGTGTGCGTAAATATCGCCATGACTTACGTTGTTAGCATGTAAGTGGGCTAGGGTGCTTATCATTTGCTGGGCAACTTTATAAATTGCATCAGGCGAATAGTGACAGTGTGTATTAAATGTATCGCGCGTACAGGTTTCTAAACTTGGCGGCAAACCTAAATTAGTAAAGCGTGTATCTATTAGCTCCATCACTAAACCAAGCTGTGTGCTTTGCTCTATGTAGCTTAATACGTTAATTAAGTTTTTATGATAGCCTGCTTGTAAACAGCAGTTTACTTCATCAAGTGGGTAGCCATCGCTTGTAATTGCCCCTTTAAATAATTTTACCGCCACATCGAGCTGGGCTGTTTTAGCTAAATGAATAACGCCCGATGCACCTTGGCCAATTACTTTTTTAAGCTGAAAATTTTCAAGTGGGGTGTTTTGCAAACGACTGTTAGTTAAGCATTGAGCTTTATTAAATGCATTACCCGCAAAGGCAAGCCAAGCAAGTTTGGGGAGTTCTAATAGCCAATTATCAAGTTTTGTTAGGTTATTAGCAGAGAGCCTAACTAGCTCTAAATTAGTACAAGAGGCCATACTCGCGGGTAGTTGTTTTAGGTTATTTCCTGCAAGGGCGAGCTTTTTAAGCTGTGTGTAATTACCAAAGTCACTTGGCAATGCGCTTAATTTGTTATCGGTAAGTATTAACCATTCAATATTTTTAGGTAAGCTGTTTAGTGCAAACTCTGTTATTTGATTGCCTTTAAATGCAACCATAATTAAAGCAGGGCACTTAGCGAGTACTTTAGGTATATGTTTAAATTGGTTAAACGATAAAAACACCCGCTTAAGCTTTGTTAAGCATGCAAACTCATCTGGCAGTGTAGTGAGATTATTGTTTGATAAATCGAGTACTTCTAAGGTATCTGCAAGGGTTAAAATTTCTAAAGGAAACTCAGTTAAGCCTTCTACGAGTTGTAAGCGAGTAACACCATTCAACCTACCAGACTTAAGCTCTGCAAGGGTATTCATAAATTTTCACAAGCCTTATAAAATAAAAAAGCCAACATCGCTGTTGGCTTAAAGTAAATACGTTTAGTAAAGTTTAAAATTGCGCGTTATGGTAAACGTTTTGCACGTCGTCACAATCTTCAAGCATGGCTAAAAAGCGCTCCATTACTTCTACGTCTTCACCTTCAATAGGGGCTTCAACTTGTGGTACAAACGAAATTAAATCTACGTCAAAATCTGTAATACCCATTTCTTCAAGCGCTGTACGGGTGTTGTTGTATTCTGTATGTGGTGCAAAAACCGTCACTTTACCGTTTTCTACTTCTACATCTGTTACATCAACATCGGCCATCATAAGGGCTTCTAGTACAGCTTCATCGTCATCGCCATCAAAAACAAAAATAGCGAGGTGATCAAATAAATGTGATACCGAATTTTGTGCGCCTATTTTAGCGTTTGCTTTGGTAAAACAAATACGTACATCAGCAAACGTACGTTTGTTGTTGTCGGTTAAACAGTCAACAATAATCATACAGTTACCAGGGCCGTAACCCTCATAACGTGTGGCTGCGTAATCTTCACCGCCGCCGCCTTTGGCTTTGTCTATTGCGCGCTCAATAACGTGTGCGGGTACCTGGTCTTTTTTAGCGCGCTCGATTAAACGGCGCAGCGCAAGGTTACCATCTGGATCTACGCCACCATTTTTAGCGCAAATGTATATTTCTTTACCGTACTTAGAATAAACTTTAGTTTTAGCACCCGCAGTTTTAGCCATTGAATCTTTTTTGTTTTGGTAAGCTCTTCCCATCTGCGTTTCGCCTTAATATATGTAAATTATTGAATAAAATTGCAAGGCCGTATTCTAAAGGTAAAGCCGCAGTATCGCCAGTAAATGGCGTTAATTAATCATCTTGCTGTTGTAAATGCCACATTTGAGCGTATTGACCATTTTGTAATAAAAGCGCTGAATGTGTGCCTTGCTCAACCAGTTCGCCCTTTTTAAATACTAATATGTTATCGGCATCAACTATAGTTGATAGCCGGTGTGCAATCACAATACTGGTGTGGTTTTGAGTTACATCGCGCATTGCCTTTAAAATGGCTTGCTCAGCGTGCGAGTCGAGCGCCGAGGTCGCCTCATCAAAAATTAAAATAGGAGATTGCTTTAAAATTGCACGTGCAATTGCAATACGTTGTTTTTCGCCGCCAGATACTTTTAAACCGCGCTCGCCCACTAACGTTTTATCACCTTGCGCTAAAGTTGAAATAAAGTCCTTTAAATGGGCCATTTCTATTGCTTTATCTATTTCACTATCGCTTGCTGTGGGTCTGCCATAGGCGATGTTTTCGCGTATGCTGGTGTTAAATAGCACTGTGTCTTGTGGCACTATAGCAATGGCTTTACGCAGGCTATCGAGAGTGACGGAGTCTATAGCTTGGTTATCTATGGTTATACTGCCCGCGCTAATATCGTAAAAGCGATAAAGTAACCGCGCCAACGAGCTTTTACCTGCACCACTTGCACCTACAACGGCAACCTTACTGCCTGCTTTAACTTTAAAGCTAATATTACTAAGAATAGGGCGGCTTGCATCGTAACTAAAACTGACATTATTAAAGGCTATATTACTTTTGCTAACACAAAGGTGTTGAGCATGGGGGCGCTGAGTTATCTGTGGTTTTTTATTAAGTAAGCCCAGCATGTTTTCTAAATCGGTTAGGGCGCGTCTTATTTCTCGATAAACAAATCCTAAAAAGTTAAGCGGTAAAAATAATTGGATCATGTAGGCGTTTATCATTACAAGTTCGCCAATTGTTAGAGCGCCCGTTACCACTTCTTTGGCACCTAACCACATTAGCGCTGTAATAGCGCTTGCAATTATTAACGCTTGGCCTGAATTAAGCGCAAGCAACGACATTCTATTTTTTAAACGGGCGGTTTCCCAATTTGCTAAAAAAGAGTCGTATGTTTTGGCTTCAAATTCTTCGTTATTAAAATATTTTACAGTTTCGTAGTTAAGCAGGCTGTCTATGGCGCGTGTATTACTAAGGTTATCGGCGGCGTTTGCCTCGCGTATAAAACGGTTTCGCCACTGCGTTACTGTTACAGTAAAGGTAATATAAATAGCAACCGCTAATAAGGTTATTAACGCAAACCAAATAGAAAATAGTGAGCCAAAAATAATAGCAACGGTCAGTATTTCAAAAAGGGTGGGGACAATATTAAACATTAAAAAACGCATTAAAAAGCTCAGCCCACTAGTACCACGCTCTATATCACGGCTTATCCCACCGGTTTGCCTATCGAGATGAAAAGCAAGCTCTAGCGAGTGTAAATGTTTAAATACTTTTAACCCAATATCACGCATCGCGTGCTCTGTCACACGAGAGAACACCGCATCTCTTACTTCGCCTAAAAACACGCTGGCAAACCTAAGCCCACCATACATAAGCAATAGTAATGCAGGGATAACTAAAACTGGATTGATTGATTTATCAACCGAGTCGATAATTTCTTTTAATGCCCAAGGCATTAAAAGAGTTGCGCCCTTAGCTCCTATAAGCGCTAAAAGGGCTAAAAGTACGCGCCCTTTAAATTTAGTAATGTATGGCCACAGCGTTTTAATGCTTTGTTTTAAGGTCATTGCATCGGCGCGTTTTATAATACTGTGTTTAGAGCGCATTACGGATCTCAGTCAAATAAATACTTAATTAATATGCATTGTATTTTAAATACTTGCCCATATATACTACGCATCCCTTATTTTAGTTTGACGCAACCATGTTTAACGTTCGTGTGTTTATATCTGCTTTTTTACTGTTTTGTGCGCTTTTTAGTGTTCAAAGTAGTGCGCAGTGCGCGACACATAAATTAAACACTGCAACCACCTCATTGAGTGTATTTGCTGATAGCGTTGGTCTAGCTAAAACGCTGCCTATATCAAAATCAGTAAAGGGAAGTGAGCACAAAAAAACACATCAAACTGGGTTTGACGCTCATCAACCTAGGTTAACGGCTAGTAATTCTTCGTTATTTTTACATGTCGTGCAAAGTGAGCCTGAATACGACGTTGTATTTGAATTTTTTGCACACACCCATTTTAGAGAAATATACCTAAGCCCCAACGCGTTTATTGCCCAACAGCCATGGTATACACTTGTAACGCATAGCAAAAAGTCGCGACTCAGCGGCTGGAAAGACGCTAATTTACTTTATACCGCCGTAAGTACCTACCACGCTTAATTTTCTTATTTAATTTTTATTAGGTTTTAACGTTTTACGTTTAAGCCTTGAGATTAATTGTGCTTTTAAAAAGTACGTTACCGGTTCTGGTAATAAGGAAACACCATGTTAAGTGTAAAAAAAGATCACAAGCCGTTTATGGCTAAATTTAAATTAAGCTATATAGCCATGCTTATTGTGCTGGTTTTATTAGCCATTAGCGCATTACCCAACTTATACCCTAATAAATCGTGGTTACATGTAAGCAATGCACCTCATAGCGAAACACAAGCTGTGCCAAGCACTAATGCATTAGTAACTTTTTTAAATAACCAAGGTTTAAAAGTTGAGCAAGGGCTAAATAATCAAACATCTATAAATATTTTGTTAAACGAGCCAACTAAAAGCGCACAAGCGCAAGCGGCTATAAAGGCGCAGTACCCACACACGCAAGTTAAAATTGTAGAACATGCAACGAGCCCACTTTGGCTGCAAGAATTTGGTTTATCACCAATAAAATTGGGACTAGATTTAAACGGCGGTGTGTTATTTGTACTCGACGTAGATTTAGATAAAGCAATTGATGAGCAATTAGTCAGTGCGTATCAACAAGCAAAATCAATTATTATTAAGCAAAAAGCGCACGGCCTTAAAGTGCTGCAAACAGGGCACGGCTTTGAAATAAATGCACACCCAAATGGAGCGAAAAAGCTTACCCCGGTAATCAATGAGCTACAAAGTCGATTTGCTAATTTAGCAGTTTCAACAACCAGTAATGGTGATATTAAAAATGCAAAATTCACCTATTCAGAGCAAGGGCGAAGCAACTTTGATAAAGAAGTTATGAGCCAAACGCTCACAACGCTTCGCTCACGCATAGAAGAATTAGGCATTACCGAAGCCGTCACTCAGCGCCAAGGTAAAAGCCGTATACGCATAGAGCTACCTGGCGTGCAAGACCCAACAGAGGCAAAGCGCATTATTGGTGCAACTGCATCACTTGGCTTTTATCAGTTAAAAGAAATCGGCGGGCAAACATTTGATATGCAATCTGGCGGGACCATCAAACTTGATCCTGTGCCAATTTTTACCGGTGAGCATATTAATAATGCCACTATAGGGCGCGACGATTGGGGTAAACCCCTTGTGCAACTTAGCCTTGATGGGCAAGGCGGCGATGCCATGTCAGCGTTTTCAAAAGCGAATATTGGTAAGCCTATGGCCACGGTTTACTCTGAGTACTCTCAAAACGCTAAAGGTGAAACCGTTAAAAAAAGCGAAGTTATAAATGTAGCGAATATTGCGCAGCATTTAAGTTCACGTTTTAGTATTACCAATATGAAAAGCCAACAGGCAGCGGCCGATTTAGCACTATTATTACGCGCAGGCTCGCTAACAGCACCGGTTACTATTGTGCACGAACAAACAATTGGCCCAAGCCTAGGTCAAGAAAATATAACTAACGGCTTGGCCGCATTGATGCTGGGCATGGGTATTACACTTGCCTTTATGGCAATGTGGTATCGCCGCTTAGGGCTTATTGCAAACGTAGCGCTGTTATTAAATTTAACGTCGCTTGTGGGGCTAATGTCGTTATTACCAGGGGTTGTGTTAACACTTCCGGGTATTGCCGGGCTGGTACTCACCATTGGTATGGCGGTAGATACCAACGTTATTATATTTGAGCGAATAAAAGAAGAGCGTAGAAAAGGGCGCTCTGCTTATCAAGCTATTCAAGAAGGTTACAAGCAAGCCGCTAACACCATATTTGATGCCAATATAACCACCA
Source organism: Pseudoalteromonas sp. S327 (assembly GCF_005886415.1). Classification (NCBI taxonomy): domain Bacteria; kingdom Pseudomonadati; phylum Pseudomonadota; class Gammaproteobacteria; order Alteromonadales; family Pseudoalteromonadaceae; genus Pseudoalteromonas; species Pseudoalteromonas sp. S327. The sequence continues at coordinate 92,897 of NZ_PNDP01000035.1, forward strand.
TGATCACCGCGCTTATTTTATATGGAATAGGTTACGGCCCAGTTAAAGGCTTTGCCATAACATTGGCACTTGGCTTAATAACCTCGGTATTTACTGGCGTGTACGTATCAAAAGTACTAAGCCAAACGGTATATTTAAAAATGGCTAAAAAAGCAGGAGTAAATGCACATGCTTAACACTTTTTTAAAGGGCGAGGCGGGTACACGTCTGCGTTTTTCGGGCATGCTTTTGAGCGCCATACTTGTACTGCTATCGGTATTTACGCTTAGTCAAAAAGGGCTTAATTTTGGGCTCGACTTTACCGGTGGTTACCTAACAGAATTTACCACCAGCCAAGGTGTTGAGCTAAAACAACTTGAGCAATTTATTACTAAAAATCACAATGGCGAGTTTGAACTAACCGCACAAGGTAATAATCACTTTCAACTACGCGAAGCGCCCAGCGGTTCAACAGCAAATAGTAGTGATTGGCAAAGCGCCATTACACAAAATGCAGACATTAACGCCGAGGTTTTATCATCAGCATATATTGGCTCGCAAGTGGGTGATGAACTGTTTGAACAAGGTTGTTTAGCGCTATTTTCAGCCATGGTTGCAGTAATGCTTTATTTAGCTGTACGGTTTGAATGGCGTTTAGCTGTTGGCTCTGTGGTTGCGCTAGTGCATGATTTATTACTGGTACTGGGGCTATTTTCGCTATTAAATATTGAGTTTAATTTAACGGTACTTGCCAGTTTGCTGGCCATTATAGGTTATTCACTTAACGACTCTATAATAGTGGGCGATAGAGTACGCGAGCTTTTACGTGTTAAATCTAATAACACACTTAGCCCCGCAAATATTATTAACAACGCAATAAAAAGTACCTTAACGCGTACGCTTATTACATCGGGCACCACACTTGCTACAGTTGCAAGTGTTTGGCTCCTCGCTGGTGCGCCATTACAAGGCTTTGCCATCGCGCTATTTACCGGCATTGTAGTAGGTACGTTCTCATCTATTTGTATTGCCGCCACGTTACCCGAACTATTAGGGTTAAGTGCTAAAAATTACGAAGAAAAACAAGATGCAGAAACGCAAGCGTTGCTCGATATGCCCTAGCAATAAATACTTTTAAAAATCTTCATTAAAACACAGGCGCTTAAAATAATGGTTTTAAGCGTCTTATAACGGTAAAATTAATCACATAGTTTACCGTATTGGTTATTAGCGCCTTTCATGAATAAATCCCACGTAATAGAACACCTTAAATTTGCACTCGAAGCACAATTAAACAGTGCAAAACAAGCTGCCAAAGCCGCGCACGACGCCGCCACTCACGAAGAAAGCGTTGCAGAAACGCAATACGACACCCTAGGACTCGAGGCCGCTTATTTAGCACAAGGCCAAGCCGAGCGTGTAAACGATTGCTACAAAAGTATTAAACAATTTGAAGCCATTTTTAAAGAGCCCACTTACAAAAAAGTGATTATAAGCTCTCTCGTTTGCCTAGAAGATGAAAACGCCTTACAAAAATGGTTTTACTTAGGCCCAGCCGCAGGCGGTTTAACGGTTGAAGTAAAAGGGCTGACTATTCAAGTTGTTACACCAGAAGCACCGCTAGGTAAACAACTTTTAGGCAAACAACTTGATGATGAAGTAAGCCTAACCATTGCAGGAAAAAACCATGAATATGATGTGGTAGAGATTTTATAAAGCATTGGTTTTATATGTAGGTCGGATAAGCGAAGCGCCATCCGACAAAACCATATCAATACAATAAACGCTTATACTTATAAATTAATTGTCGGATGGCATGGCTTCGCCATTTATCCGACCTACGTCAATGTTGTAAATATCCTAAAATTGCGCTTTATTTATCTAATGCGTAACAAATAATACAATGGATATGCAATGCAATATCGTCGTAATTATGTAAAAGGTGGGACGTACTTTTTTATAGTTAATTTGCTCGATAGGAATAAATCGTTGTTGGTTGAGCATATCGATTTATTAAGAGAGTCTATCCGTTTTGTTAAATCTCAAAGGCCATTTTATATAGATGCATGGGTTGTGCTGCCCGATCACCTTCATGCAGTTTTAACTTTACCAGATGATGATGTGGATTATTCGAGTCGCTGGCGAGAAATTAAAAAGCGATTTTCAAAATCACTCCCAAAGACAGAGTTTTTAACTCAAACACGGAAGCGTAAAAATGAACGTGGAATTTGGCAGCGCCGTTTTTGGGAACATACTATTAGGGATGATAATGATTATTGGCATCATGTTAACTATGTTCATTTTAATCCGTTAAAACATGGCCTAGTTAGTCAAGTAGCTGATTGGCCTTATTCAAGTTTTCATAGAGCCGTGAAACAAGGCATTTATGCAAATAATTGGTGCGGATAAAAAATATAAATATTTCGTAGGTCGGATAAGCGAAGCGCCATCCGACAAAGCTATAGCTTCATAATACACTTTAATTTTGTACAAAAGTTTTTGTTAAATGAAATAATTTCGGCCTTTATTACGCGTCGGATGGCATGGCTTCGCCATTTATCCGACCTACCCAACTAGTTAGCCTTTTTCACAAACTTCGCTGTTACCATCATTTCGCCAATACCATCTACTTTGCAATCTAGCTCGTGATCTTTTTTATCAAGCACACGCCTAACGACCGCTTTAGTACCGATTTTAATAACTTGTGAGCTGCCTTTTATTTTTAAATCTTTGGCTACGGTTACTTTATCGCCATCAGTAAGTAAAGTGCCGTTGGCATCTTTAACTAAAATTGCGCCTTCATCGCTTGTACTATTTGGGTTCCATTCATAGGCGCATTCAGGGCATATAAGCAGTTGTTGGTCTTCGTAAACATATTCAGATTGGCACTGTGGGCAGGTAGGGTGTGACATTTATAACGCTCATAAAATAGTAATTTTGCGTATTTTAATCTGCATTAATAGGAAAATATAGTTAATCAATATTTTTTATCTTCACGCTAAAAATATCTCGTTTGTGTGGTTTTTAAAAAGGGCATATAAAGCAGATGTCGCTTAAGCAATTTAAGCGCTAACACTTACAGTAGGTATTTGTTAAAGCACCCATCGTATTAAGTGATACGCGCAATGCCCACTTAGTACGATGGGTGTTTCTATTTATAGTGCTGAGTATTTTATTAGGCATGCTTTTTATATTTCTGACTTAACTAGGAAAAGTCGTGTTTAAAACCTTAATAGTGGTTGATAACAACGAGCAAACACTTGCTCAATCGTTCGACAATGTGATTTCGTTTAATAGTTACTTACGTGATTACCCAAAACATAATGAACCTAAAACTCGCATTATTAATTTATGCGACTCAAGCCAATACTTGAGTAAGGGTTACTATTGCTCATTGCTTGCAGAGGCCCGTAAACACCAAGTTTTGCCAAGTGTAAAAACAATAAACGCGCTTCGAAGTGGCCAAGCTCCTATGTTAAATGTTGGGCAAATTGATGGCGAAATTTACTTTGGTAATGCGCTAAACGAATTACAAAGTAAAGCGGCTAAATCGGTATTTAAACAATACCCAGCGCCTATTTTATTTGTAGATGAGCAAGGTTTGTTACAGCAAGGTTCGCTTAGCTCTTTAAACGATGAGCAATATAGCAATTTTGTAGAAAAACTAAATACGTTTACCCAAACACAGTGGCGCATTGGAAATGTGCAGCGCCGTTTTAGATGGGATATGGCAATACTTGTTGATCATAACGAAAAAGTACCACCGAGTGATAAAGACGCCATTGCCCGATTTATAAAAGCCGCCGCTAAGCACGGCATTAATGCACAAGCATTAAGCTTTGATGAAATAGACAACATTGCCCAGTTTGATGCGTTATTTATTCGCCAAACTACAGCGATTGACCATCCAACGTATCGCCTTGCAAGCAAAGCGCAAAGCCTAGGTTTAGTGGTAATTGATGATGCTGAATCTATTTTACGTTGTTGTAATAAAGTGTATTTACACGATGCGTTTAATTATCAAAAAGTGCCCAGTTTAAAAACGGTTGTAGTGGCTGATCAATCAGCGCAAACGCTTGCGCAATTAGAAGAGGCGTTTACCTATCCGCTGGTTTTAAAAATGCCTGAAGGGTCGTTCTCAAAAGGGGTATTTAAAGTTGCAAACCGCGGTGAGCTTGAAGCTAAATTAACCGAGCTGTATGAATATAGCGCATTGGTACTTGCACAAGAATACATGTACACAGAATACGATTGGCGAGTAGGTGTATTAAATGGCCGCGCTATATATGCGTGTCGCTACTTAATGGCGCGAAACCATTGGCAAATTTATAATCACGATGCTAAACGGTTTTTCTCGGGTGGTTTTGAAACGCTACCTACCTTCGAGTTACCAAAAGTCGTATTAGATGCGGCTTTAAAAGCATGTAAAACAGTGGGTAAAGGGTTATATGGCGTAGATGTTAAAGAGCACCAAGGCAAAGCATACGTGCTTGAAGTAAATGACAATCCAAGTATTGATCACAAAGTTGAAGACGGCTATTTAGGCGACGAGCTATACATGATTATTATGGACGAATTTAAACAACGTTTAGAAGCGCGAGGCCGTGGCTAATAACATGAGTAATCTTGTTATTCGAAAGGCGCTTAGCAGTGATTTAAACGCATTAATTGACGTTGAAAACGCTTGCTTTAATAACGATAAATTGAGCCCGCGTAGTTTAAAGCGCTGGTTAAGTGCTAAGCACGGTATTTTGCTCGTTGCAGAAAATGGCGAGCAAGTATGCGGCTATGGGCTTGTGTGGTGCCATAAAGGCACGCGTTTGGCGCGTTTATATTCGCTTGCGGTATTACCCCAAATGCAAGGTAAAGGCATTGCCAAAATGCTATTAGCAGCGCTTGAAAAACAAACCTGTGAGCGTGGACGAATTTACTTACGATTAGAAGTGGCCGTAAATAACGAAAGTGCGATTGGGCTTTATAAAAGTTTGGGTTACAGAGTATTTGGCCAATATAGCGATTATTATGACGATCACAGTGATGCACTGCGAATGCAAAAAAATATTCGCCAAACGAGTGAGCTAAAAGTAGCGCGATTAACGCCGTGGTATCAGCAAACTACCGAGTTTACCTGTGGGCCTGCGGCGTTATTAATGGCAATGGGCGCACTTAAACCAACAACCGAGCTTAGTCAATCACATGAGCTGGCTCTTTGGCGCGAAGGCACCACCATTTTTATGACCTCAGGACATGGTGGTTGCCATCCGTTTGGTTTGGCACTTGCGGCTAATAAGCGCGGCTTTAAAAGCGAGGTAATGGTTAATACCACAGAGCCTTTGTTTTTAGATGGCGTACGCAATGAGAACAAAAAAGTGGTACTTACAACAGTGCACCAACAATTTGTTGATGGCATTGCACAGGCTAATATACCGCTTGTGCATAAAGATGTTGAGCTTGAGCATATTGAACAGTGGTTAAGCCAAGGCTTTAGTGTGCTGTTATTAATTAGCACATACAGTTTTGATGGTAAAAAATCACCCCATTGGGTGTGCGTTACCCACCTTGATGAGCACTGCGTGTATGTTCACGACCCGTTTTGTGAGCCAGGAAGCGACAAACAACTCGCAATAGATTGCCAGTACGTACCTATAGCGCGCAGTGATTTTAGTAAAATGTCAGCATTTGGTGGTCAACGGCTAAGAACCGCAGTGGCCATTGCAAATAATTAATAGGTTTAATGTAAAGAGTGACTTTTTTAGATTTAATTGATGTAGCCCCTTATTCGTGGGCAGCCATTGGCACCGCCGCTTTTTGCGGGGCCATAATTGGTATAGAGCGCCAGTTACGCGGTAAACCTGTGGGTATTCGTACCTCAGCTTTAATAACGCTGGGCACGTATTTGTTTTTATCGACCGCGTTTAACTTACAAGGCGATGTGATTGATCATTCTCGTGTAGTGGGGCAAATAATTACAGGCATTGGCTTTTTAGGCGCTGGCGTTATGCTTGCAAAAGACGGAGCCGTAGTAGGGGTTACCTCAGCTGCAACCATTTGGGTGCTTGCCTCAATTGGCGTAATGATAGCTACAGACAATTTAGGCGCTGCTATTAAACTTTCAGTGCTGGTGGTCGGTATTTTATATGGTGTGGATGTACTTGAAGCAAAATTTAAAAGCTTAAGTAAAGGCGTCCATACTAAGGTTAAAAGCTATCAAAAGCGTTACTATCGAAAGGAGTTTAACGACACCGAACGCCACTAATTTAGTGGCGTACTACTAGTTAAAGCGTGACTGCTTGATACTCTATTGCCTCGTTAATTGGCGCGGGGCGGCCAATAAAATAACCTTGTACGTTATCTACATTTAGTTTTCTGAGTGTGAAAAGCTCATCTTCATTTTCTATGCCTTCAGCTACAATTGAACAGTTAATTGCTTTTGCAAAACCACATAACGCCTTTGCTAATAAAAACTTTCTACGGTCGTTATTTATATTTTGGGTAAGGCTAATATCAAGTTTTATAATATCGGCTTCTAACTCTAATATATGCTGAAAAGACGAAAACCCAGCGCCTACATCGTCTATTGCCAGCTTTACGCCTTTTGCTCTCAATGGCTCAAGTGCAGCGCGCATAGCCTGGTAATTTGTAATAGGCGAATGTTCAGTCACTTCTAATATTATTCTGGTGCAATCTACATCATTTAATACGTTATTAATTGCACCCGATAATATATGCGCTGGCGATGTATTAATGGTTATGTAGGCATGAGGGGCAAGCTCATCCATGCAGTGTAGTGTATTTTGTATTGCAAGTATTTCTAGTGCTTCACCGAGACCTAAATTATCGGCATCTTTAAACCATACATCGGGTGTTTTGTAAGGCTCGGTAAAAAATCGAGAAAGCGACTCATAACCCGATAGCCGGTTAGTCGCTAGGTTAAAAATGGGCTGAAAATAAATAGTGATGGCTTTTGTTTTTATAATATTTTCAATGAGTATTTTTGTTTCAATACTTAATGTATCAGATTGTGCTTTTTGCTCTATTAGCTCGCTAGCAAGCTCTGATATAAGTTTTAAAAATGCCAAATCTTTATTATTTAAGTTGTCATCACATGTTGTTTTGTAGCAGCAAAAGGTACCGTAAATTTTACCTGATGCTAAAACTATAGGCACACCTATATATGAGCCTATATTTAACTTTTTGGTAACTGGCATAGCCTTAGTAATTGGGTGTTTATGCGTGTTTGGTATGATAGGTTCAAGTTCGTTATCTGAGATTTTTTTGCAATATGTTTGGCAAATAGGATCTGAATTACCAACTGCTACACAGGTGTTATTGGTTTGGTTATCGACCACTTTAAAAACGCGATCTGTTTTTGTAAACTCCGATATAAACGCAACATCCATTTTTAGGTGTTTGCGCACAAGCGAAAGCAGGCGTAATAATTTTTCGTCGATAGAGCCATCACTTTGTTGCTCAAAAAGCTGTTTTTTTATTTCATCGCTCATACAATAACCTGAATCGGATTTTAGGTAATAGTGTAATTTATATAACAATAAAAGCCACTTAATAGCCGCTATGCATTAACCAAATAATTTTCTTCTTACTACTTTTCTGTACTCGCTTGGCGTTTGGCTTAGCACTTTTTTAAACACGCGAGTTAAATGGCCTTGGTCGTTATAGCCAACCTCAAGCGCCACTTCTTGAATAGTTAAATTAGACGACGCTAATAATTCTTTAGCACCTTCAACCCTTAACTGTTGCCAATATTCTATAGGGCTTTGATTAGTTGCAAGCTTAAAACGCCGTGTAAAGGTACGGTAGCTTAAGCTAAATTGTGCCGCTACTTCTTGCAGGTTTAACTCGCTGGCTAAATTAGTTTTAAGCCAAAACTGAATTTGCGCTATTAGTTCATCTGGGTGGCGGTCAACCGCGCCTTCAAGGTAGCGCTGATCTTCGTAGGGTTTACGAACTTCGTGCGAAAAGTTACGTTCTACGTGCTGTGCAGCGGCTTTACCGTAATATTGGCTAATAATATGTACGATCACATCTGCAAGTGCATTTAAGCTTGCCACCGTATACATACGCTCAGATTGGGTTATAAAAAAGTCGGGTTTTAGGCTTACCAATGGGTAGTCGTGGCTAAATTGTTTTGCATAATGCCAGTGGGTGGTAGCGGGGTGCCCATCAAGTAACCCTGCCTCTGCAACTAAACAATTACCAGTACCTACACCAATTATATGGCTGCCAGTTTCAAAGCTTTCTTGTAGCCATTCAACTACCTCTTTATTAGTACGAACAACAGGACGAGGGTTTCGCCAAATGCCGGGTACTATAATTAAATCGTTATACGGTGCGTTAGCAGTAGTGCAATCGGGGACTATAGCAAGGCCTGTACGGTTTTGTATTGGCTCATTATTTTTAGCAATTAAATTTATACTAAGTGGTCTAAAGTCAGCTTGGTTTAAGTGGCCTTTTGCATAGGCTTCGCCGGCTCTTAGCATTTCAATGGGGAGCGTTAAACTGGTAATAAGTAAGTGTGGGTACACAGTAATTGCAATGTTTAGCGCGGGGTTGAGCAGTTTTTTATTCATTTTAAAGCTCCGACCAGTGGTTTTTGGCCTTTAATGCTGAATATTTGGCTATTAAAGCACAAAGTGCAGTGGTTAATCCATTTAAACTGTTTGCTTCTCCAATAACACGCTTTAAAGGTTAATTATGACAGCATTACCTGTAATTGTAGGCATGGGTGGTATTAACGCCGCAGGCCGAACTTCTTTCCATCAAGGTTACCGCCGTATCGTGTTAGATGCATTAAACGCACAAGATCGTAGTGAAACATTTTTAGGCCTCGCCACATTAATGAACTTGGTAAGCGTTGTTGATGGCCAATTACAAGACACAAACGGTAATAATGTTGAGCAAAGCGACATAGAAGCACGCTTTGGTGAGCAAATTATTGCTGGGACGCTTATTCGTAAAATCGAAAAAGAACATTTTGACGCAGATGCCACACCTTGGCAGCAAAAAATGACCTTAAAGTCATCTGACGAAAACGCAATTGTATTTGAAACTCGCGCACGTGATTTACCAACCCCTGTGCCTGCAAGCTGGAATGTACAAGAGCTTGACGGCAAAAAAGTAAAAGTAACGATAGCCGCAGACTTAGACGTAAAGCTTGATTCTACACGTGATAACCCGATTAAATCGGCGGGGCAATTTCCTACCGGGTTTGATCCATCAATTATGTATAACAGCCGTTATCAGCCACGTGGTTTGCAAGCCACCATATTTGCTGCAAACGATGCTATTAAATCAACTGGCCTTGACTGGCAACGCATAATGAATAGCGTAGAGCCAGATAAAATTGGTACCTATTCAGCCTCTGTTATTGGCCAAATGGACGATAAAGGATTAGGTGGTTTAGTTAAAGCGCGTCAGCAGGGCGATCGTGTTAGTACTAAGCAATTAGCACTTGGTTTAAACACGATGTCGACTGATTTTATAAACGCGTACGTTACAGGTAATGTAGGGACTACGTTTTCTACCTCGGGCGCATGTGCCACTTTTTTATATAATTTACGCGCTGCAGTAAACGATATTCAAGCAGGACGCACCCGTGTTGCGGTTGTGGCAAGTGTTGAATGCGCTATAACGCCTGAAGTGGTCGAAGGGTTTGGTAATATGAGCGCCCTTGCAAATGTTGAAGGCCTGCGCCGTTTAGATAACTTAAGCAGTGAACAAGAGCCCGATTACCGTAAAAGCAGCCGCCCATTTGGCGAAAACTGTGGCTTCACATTAGGTGAAGGCGCACAAGTCACTATTTTAATGGATGACGCATTAGCACTAGAGCTTGGTGCAGACATTATGGGCTCAGTACCTGATGTATTTGTAAATGCCGATGGCATTAAAAAATCAATCACCTCACCGGGCCCAGGTAATTACATTACCATGGCCAAATCTGCGGCATTAGCAACAAGCTTATTAGGTAAAGACGCACTACAAAACCGCAGCTTTATTTTAGCGCACGGTTCAAGTACACCGCAAAACAGAGTAACTGAGTCACTTATTTATCATAAAGTAGCGCAAACCTTTGCCATTGATAGCTGGAAAGTAACAGCGCCAAAAGCTTATGTAGGGCATACAATTGCACCTGCTAGTGGCGATCAGTTGGCGATTGCTCTGGGTGTATTTAGCCACAATATTATGCCGGGCATTACGACTATAGATAAAGTTGCTGACGATGTTTATGCAGATCACTTAGATATACGTAACAGTCATTACGATTGTGGCGATATGGACATAGCCTTTATAAACTCAAAAGGCTTTGGCGGTAATAACGCCACAGCTACTGTACTTAGCGCTAAAGTAACGATGCAAATGCTTGCTAAGCGCCACGGTGATGAGGCTATGAGTAATTATACAGATAAAAATACATCTGTTGCTGCTGCGCAAAATACCTATAGAGCACAAGCAGATCTTGGCAAGTACGAATTAGTATATCGTTTTGGTGATGGCGCCATTGACGATAACGACATTGTAATTGGCGAGGACGGCATAGAGCTTCCTGGTTTTGATAAAGCAATTTCGTTTAATGCAACCAACTCCTATCAAGATATGTTTTAAGCACACATACTTGAATCCAAAGGCGCTGTTTAAGGCGCCTTTTTTTCATCTTTTTAATCAGCTAAACCTACGGCGTGTTCTGTTTTGCAATTAAAATATACTGCTGTGAATTTTTACCTAGATGTTGACAATGTTTATTGTAAATAATAGCGAATCACGCTGGTTTAGTTTTTTCTACTTACTAACAGATGTGATCATTTATATGAGTTTAAGAGGTGCTTTATAGCTCATAACTGTTAAAGCAACGATTAGATTGATGAATAAATAGTAAGTATTTTCTTGCGGTAAAAACACACTTTAATAAAAATTTAATTATATTTTTAACTCTATGATATCAAGTTTAAAAAAGATAAAACTAATAACTTATGATTAGTATTAAACAATAAAAATAATTGAAAAACACTAGCGATGTTCCATACTATTTTTAATAGATAAGCCATATCAAAACTACTCCTACAATTAAATAATTACTAATTTGGCTATGAACTTTATTTACAACCCTTTGTAAATTTAACGTACGCCTGAACAGTTAATGATTAATTTCTGCTTAGGTAAATATTCAAATTATTAATTAGTTTAGGAATAGCAATGAAATTAACCTTAAAAATTCGTCGGATAAAAGGTAAGTTTTTACTTAGCTTTTATATTTTGTTGGTTCTACCGCACATTAGTATTGCTGAAACCGTTTTATTTGATGATTACCCCCAAAATGGCACCTCTTTGTGGTCTACTTCATCCAGTGAATCAAGCTTAACGCAGATAGATGAACCAGTAGCTGATGGCGATAAAGCAATCGTAATGTCAGCCCATCATTGGACCCAATCGGGTTTGCGCATTGCACAAGTACCGCCATACGAAGATACCATCCTCGAAGCAAAAATATACCGAAAGTCAGGTAGTAAAGGGACCCTTATGTTTCGTAGGGGGGAAAACTCTTTAAAGATAAATCTAGATGATTCTAATAGCGAGTTTTGGACCATTAATGGCGAGCCAGGACATAATGACTACTCAGATGACACTTGGCATACAATTCAAATACACCTTAAACACTTTAACTTAAACGAAGGAGAGAATGTACTCGCAGTAGGTATTCAGGGCCCTTACGGTACAGGTATATTTTATATGGATTCAGTCTACTTTAAAGAGAATAAATCGATTGTAACTACTAACCCTCCGGCGCCAGGGAATTGGGTACTTACTTTTGAAGATGACTTTAACCAAAACACCCTCAACCCTGATAAGTGGAAAGTTGGCAAGCAATACTTAGGTATGAGTGGCATTGCTGCTAATGCAGGAAGTGAAAATATTAGTGTTGAAAACGGTATGCTGATGTTCAAAGCCGAACGAGAACTCTTTAATCAAGGAGATAAAACGCATCATTATAAAGGGGCTGAGATCAGTACTTTTGGCCAGTTTAGACAGCAATATGGATACTTCGAAGCCAAGATTAAGTATGACTCAATACATGGTACGTGGCCTGCTTTTTGGCTGTTAGCTGATAAAGGAATTTATGGGAGTGATACTTATAGGCGCCAAGCTTTATTGAAATTTAGTCTTGATGATATATCAGATACGGTTGACTCAGCACTTCTAAAGCTCAAGGTCTCTAAAGCAACAAATAAAAGCAGTGTTGCGGTACATAAAACACTTTCGAGTGGTTGGTCTCAGAGTACAGTAACGTGGGATACAAAGCCGAAGATTGACCCCATTTGGTTTACTCACCGTTATGGTGCTTCATCTGGTGATATTATTGAGGTTGATGTTACTGATTATATTCAGAAGCAGAAAAATGCGGGAAGTGATGCCAGCTTTGCCTTAGTCGATAACTATATGAGAAAACAGCTTTTAGAAATATTCAGTAATGAAGCAGAAAACTCAGCTGATAGGCCTGTACTTATTGTTAATGACACAAATATAGGAATAACTGATGATGCAACAGTTCGTGGTGGTGAGTATGCTAAAGAAAACTATGGCGAGGAGCCTATTTTATTGGTTAAAGATGTGTGGGGCGATACATCAACCACTTTTGGTAGGGGTATGGAATTCGATATTATGGAGTATTTAGGCGTGTGGGGAGGCGGTGTCAGTTGGGCTGCTCTACATTGGGATGGATACGGTAGTAAACATGCATCAGTAGAGTCAGATAAACTTTACCTTAATGAAACAGAAGATGACTTTCATCTATTTGGTATGCATTGGGCCCCTAATTACGTTGGAATGTATATCGATGGTGAAAAAGTATGGGAACATGAAAGCGAGCGGATTGGCAGCTTACCCTCATATGTGATCTTATCATTACAAGTCGGTGGATGGGACGGTAATACTCGTAATATTGATGATGATTTTGTGGCCACAATGCTTGTTGATTATGTCAAAGTATGGAAAAACCAAGAGTAAAATTAGTATTAAAATTTAGGGTAACCGGCTACATAAAAATGAATACTGATTTAAACTATTTACTTAGCAACGTGTAGCAAAGGCGCTGTTTAAGGCGCCTTTTTTTATGCCTGTGTTTTTTATAAAAGCCATAATAATACCAATCCGTAATACTCAATCATTTTGCGCGGCTAAACATGTCGCTACAAGCGTTAAAATTCTCAATTAGATTAATTAAATAGCGAATTTTTTACCTAGCTACAAACATGTTTTTCCAGCCTCATAATAGCTCACTTAATAAAGCAGATTGGTATAAAGTTGATTAAAAAATGACGTGTTTTTTATGGATTAACTTGCATTTATGGAGTACCTTTGTTTTTATAATAGAAACATAATCTAGGATGGATATATCGATGAAAAAACTTTTACTAGCACTTTCTCTCGCTTCAACCTTTACTCACTTATCAGTATCAGCAGATGATTTTGTAGCTGCTGAAATTATTAATAAAAACTACGACCAGCTTACTAATACCTCGCCGCGTGCATCGAGGTTAGAAGGGATTAATTTAAGTAGCTACGTGGTTGATGAAAACGGCCAGGTGAGTGATATCGAAATTGTGGCTTCGCTTGGTCAAAAAAAATATCAACGAGAAGCTCTCGATTATGTTTCTAAGCTTAATTATAAAAGTGCACAGATAAATGGCAGTGCCGTGCCAACGGCGAAAACTATTACGGTAAGCTCGCAAAATGTACATGCTAGTTTTTCTAACGATCAGGCATCCCCGGCGTTTTTTGACGATTATGAGAAAGCCAGCCAGCTTATTGATGATAAAAAGTACGATGAAGCTAAAACGTATATTACTGAGCTTGAAAACGAACACACTAAAAACACAGTCGAAATAGTTTTACTGGCTTGGCTTAAAAGCCAACATAGCTACTTTGTGCAAGATTGGAAAAGCTTTGATAAGTCAATTTATGAAGCCTTTTTGTTTAGAGATAACTTACCGGATCAAATAAAAAAACGCGTTATTAAAAATGCCTTACAATGGTTTATTTCAAAACAAGACTACGTACGTGCTTACGATGCAATTGATGCATTAGGTGATATTGAATCAATAACGTTTAGCGAGGAAAATAGAGCGCAATTACTTGCACAAGTGAATGACATTTATAAAAACTCTGGCGCTATAAATCAACAAATAACGCTTGAGTCTGAAAAAGCGGTTTTACCTTTACTTTCTAAAGGTACGGTTGAACTTAGTGCGAGTAAACCGTTATCTAAAGTACAACTTCGCTGTGAAAACAAAGTCGTTAATTATAATACCAACGAGATTGATAAAATATTAATTTCAAAAAATGATATTCGTTGTGGGCTATTAATTAAAAGTGCACAGGCGCAAACGGTTACTTTAAAACAAACTGGTGAAAGCTTTTTATAAAGTATTTTATTGGTAATAAACACTTAAATAAAAACCCCACAATATTATTGTGGGGTTTTTGTTATATATATTTAGCAATTAGAGTGTGCTTATTGTTGCGCTTCCAGCCTAAATAGCGTTTTGCAAGCAAAGTGGTTAAGCCTATAACCACAGCTATAAATAACAAAGTTGCGCCATAACTCATACCGTACCCCGGTGGAAGGCCTACTAATGTGTCGCCGTATGTCATATCGCTAAAACTAAGTCCTAAAACAGGGATAAGCAACCAAGCGACAGCGTGCAATAAATACAAATGTGCAAGGTATGAGAACATACTGGTTTTACCAAGCACTTGTAAAAAGTTACGAGAAAAGTCGGCTTTAACATGGCTTAAAAGTTTAAGCGCAATTAGCCCAAGGCCTACGGTTAGCAACATAAATTGTAATGACAGTGGGTATTTAGTCGGGTTTAAAAACGACATAACAGTATTAATAGTATGGGTATGAATAGTAAATACTGAAGTGTCGCCGTATAAATTAAAACCGCGCAGCACAGTGTATAAAGCAAGGCAGCTTGCACCTAATATAGCTGCATAATTCATGACCTGGGCTTTGTACTGGTGTTTTTTATAATATACTCCCGCGCAGTAAGCTAAAGCCATTAAACCTACAATGGGCGCAACTGGGTAAGTTGTTCTCATTTTTAAGCCCAAAGGTAGTTCAAGTACATTTTTTTGATGTGCAATAGACCAAAGTGTATGTGCGAACGTATTTGGCTCAAAGCCTACGCCATCAAATAGATTATGGCCAAACACCAACAATAAAGCACTTATTAGCACTGCATAAGTGCCTAATAAACGTAATAAGCCTAATATGACAAATCCCCAGCCTATTGCCCAAATGACCTGTGCGTACAACATTGGAAAAGCGGGGTTAAAGCTCCATGACCACGAAACAATGGTGAATTCAAAAATGATTAGCACCAATCCACGGACAATTAAATTGTAAGAAAATGCCTTAGTTGAAGCGTATTTATGCTCAGTAACAGCTGCTGAAAGGCCTGCTAAAAAAACAAATAAAGGGGCACAAAAGTGCGAAATAAAGCGGGTGAAAAAAGTAACAGGGCTGGTACCCGGAACCGCCATAGGATCGGTTACTGAGTAATTAAGACAATAATACATACCATGGTCAATCACCATAAATATAATGATAATGCCACGCAATAAATCAATATGATGTAACCGAGGGGCTGTAGAGTGAGACGACATCATTAAGCTCAAATACGTTGTATAAATTTGCCGATATTATATGTTATATAGTATCGTCATGCGAGCTTGAGCGCTTTTAAGCGCCTTGATTTATTACATTAATTTAGGTTGCAGTAGTTACTCACAATTTATTTTCTTTTTAGTAATTACATAATGGTACACCTTAGCATTACTTAAACTTTTTAATGTACCTCAGTGTTATAAAATTAATGATAGCTAATAAAATAGCAATTTCGTAACGGCTGTAGGCAACCGCTATACCAATTAAACCCATATTCCATATGCTTGCTGCTGTTGCGGTACCCGATGTAGATTTATTATTTTTTAAAATTGCACCACCGCCAATAAAGCCTATGCCGGTAATAATTCCTTGTAGCATTTTAGATTGCGCTTCTGCACCTTCTAGCACTGACATAGCAATTACCGCATAGCCACATGAGGCAACTGCCACAAGCGGAAAAGTCCTTAACCCTGCACCATGGTGGCTTCGTTCCCTGTCGTAAGCCATAGGCAGGGCGAGTATGTAGGCAATGCCAAGGTGTACTAAATTATCGATGATTTCGTTCCACTGTAAATCAATTTCCATAATGGTCTCTATTGGTTAAAGGTGTAAACTAATAGCAACCTACAGGCCATCTTATTTTATTGCTTAAAATCAATGTGTTAAATTTAAATGTGAGAGGCGTTAATTGATTAATTGGTAACATTTACATAGTTAATTTACGCTTTTACAGATAAACCCTGCCTATGCGTTTAATTAATTAAGCAAAGTGCGTATTATTTTATTATTAAACATTAATAAACAGTATTTCACTTGCCTTTACATACAACCAAGCTTGAAAAAACAGCGTTATTACTTTGCCTTACTCTTTGTGCTATTGCATTTTTGGCGCCTCAATTACTCACTAATCATTTGCAACCGCTTATAAATAACGCCCTAAGTTTTTTAGGGGCGCCGTTTTTTTTATTAGTAAATTTTTTATTACTTGCAGTTATCGTTATTGCCATAAGCCCGCTTGGGAGGCGAAAAGTAGGCGGTGACAATGCCCGTATTGAATTTGGCTTATTTGGCTGGCTTTCTATGCTTTTTGCCGCAGGGATGGGGTCGGGCTTAATTTTTTGGGGAGTTGCAGAACCTGCGTTGAATGTAGTCAACTCTCCCTTAAAACATACACTTTACCCTGACAAAGTAAGTAGTGCTTTAGCGCTGACGTTGGTTAACTGGGGGGCGCATGCGTGGGCTCTTTATGCTGTATTTGGGCTTGTGTTAGGTGGCTTAACAAAAAACAGTCATTGCAGTGGTGATATTAGCGCACCGGTAATCAGTGCGTTAAAAGGCGCTATCAATATAAAATACCAATACAGGCTTACCTTTATTGTTAAATTAGTGGCCGTGCTTGCCATTTTTTTTGGTGTGGTTGGGACAATTGCAAACTCTACGTTATTGCTACGCAAGGGAATTGAAATAAACCTAGGGATAGAGTCAGCGCTTGTATCTGGTTTTATCATAATCAGCTTAATTGTATTGCTGTATACAATATCGGCCAAGCTTGGGCTTAAAAAAGGTATTCAAACGCTGAGTAAGTTTAATGTTTGGCTAGCTTTTTTACTTTTATTGTGGCTGCTTTTGTTAATGCCCATACAGCCTATAATGGCTATTGCCATTGAGGGCACAAGGGATTACTTACGGCTTATTTTTACAGGGGCATGGCAATTACAAAGCCAACTTAATAACCCTGAGTGGGCAAATGGCTGGACCTACAATTATTATTTTTGGTGGTTAGCGTGGGGACCTTTTGTTGGCGTGTTTTTAGCTAAAATTAGCCAAGGCCGGCCAGTGTGGCAATATATATTGGGCGTAGTTTTGCTACCTACGCTTGTGACTATTGTGTGGTTTAGTGTGTTTTCGGGCTCAGCTATCGCATGGGATAAAACCTACCATGCCGGTATTTTAGATGCCATTAAAGCCGACTATACCCAAGGGCTATTTATATTTTTTCAGCAGTTAGGCTGGCAAGGCGCCGTACTTATTTGGTCAAGCTTGTTATTGTTGCTTATTTTTGTGGTTACCTCAGCCGATTCGGCCATATTAGTAATACGTGATTTAACAAATAGCAAAAAGGCAAAAGCATGGAGTATTTATGGTTGGTCACTCGCGCTTGGGCTTTGTGCCTTTATTTTACTGGTACAAAATAATGAGCCACTAAACAGAACCATTGCTATTATTGGCGCTTTACCGTTTTTAGTTATTTTTATTTTGCAGCTGGTGGGCTTTATAAAAGAGTGTATAAGTGAATTTAAGTATTAGGGCTTAAACCCATTTTATTAATAAAATGATGATGCACTGTATTAAATTGTACGCTTAGGCCGTTCAAAATTAAGTATATAGAACAGGTATACATATTTTTACAATACTATTTTTAAAGATGTTTATAATTTAGGTAATATTTTTGATCAGGATGAGTCATGAGAGCGCTAACTTTATGTATATGTGTTATTTACCTAAGTGGCTGCACAGTCGCTGGTGTTATAATTGATGGTCAGGCACAGTCAAATGCACGCGCCAATAAATATAGTAATAGCCCAGCTCGCTCTGAGCCTTATAAAAATCCACTCGAACCTCTACCGAAAGACAAAAATGGGTTTAGTTTTACCGATATAGGGTTAAAAATAGATTCATTGCTGATCAATTTAGTAAAAGGTGAGGGCAATACGGTACAAGTGTGTAGGCAAGTGAGTAAAGTATTGAAAGAGTGTGTAGAAGTAGATAAATCTGATCTACACACTAACGAGATTACGCAGTTAAAAACTGACTATGAAATGATAAGTGTTGGTCAATAAAGCTGCTTATAAAAAAGTAACTATGATCGTAGCCAGCTTGCATTTCAATGCTAAGCGGGTAACCTTTATTTTTAGCAACAGCCGCTAAATTTTGTGGCTTAAGTTGCTCCTCTAAAAACCCATCGGCATCGCCCTGTGTAACAAGCATAGGGAGAAAATCAGCCTGCTGCGCTTTTTTCATCAATTCGCACGAATCGTATTGAGCCCAAAGCTCTTTGTCAGTGCCTAAGTAACCCGTAAATGCTTTCACGCCCCATGGGCAGTCAATTGGATTAACAATAGGGCTAAAGGCCGAAGCGCTAACAAACGCTTTAGGGTTTTTAAGTGCCACCATTAAAGCGCCGTGCCCGCCCATAGAGTGACCGCTAATTGCTTTAGTACTGGTTACTGGGAAGTGTTGCTCAATAAGCATAGGTAGTTCATCAACTACATAGTCATACATATTAAAATGTGTATTGAACGGTGCTTGTGTTGCGTTTACGTAAAAGCCTGCGCCTTGGCCAAAGTCGTAGTTGTCGTCATCAGGGACATTATCACCACGTGGGCTTGTATCAGGCGCTACAATTGCAATACCCAGCTCAGCCGCTTTTTTAAATGCGCCGGCTTTTTGCATAAAGTTTTCGTCTGTACAGGT
Source organism: Pseudoalteromonas sp. S327 (assembly GCF_005886415.1). Classification (NCBI taxonomy): domain Bacteria; kingdom Pseudomonadati; phylum Pseudomonadota; class Gammaproteobacteria; order Alteromonadales; family Pseudoalteromonadaceae; genus Pseudoalteromonas; species Pseudoalteromonas sp. S327. The sequence continues at coordinate 112,032 of NZ_PNDP01000035.1, forward strand.
TAAACCCGATAGCCAATATAGTACTGGCACTTTATTTGTTTCGCTTGCGCCAGGGGGTAAAAATACCGCAAAACGCATTGTGCAATGGGTACTTGTTGCAGTGTGGGTATATTGTTTGTGCCAACCACCTGCTACTTTTGTACTTGAGATATTTTCTAACATAAAAATCCTTAAAAGCCGCAAACAATTAAGTATTACGGCTTTTTAATACATAGGTTACCAATAGCGTATTAGTAGTGAATTACTGTACGAATACTTTTACCTTCGTGCATTAAATCAAACGCATCGTTAATTTCTTCAAGGCTCATGGTATGCGTAATAAAGTCGTTAAGCGCAAATTCGCCTGCCATGTAACGCTCAACTATTTCAGGTAATTGTGAACGGCCTTTAACGCCACCAAATGCGCTACCACGCCATACACGCCCTGTTACTAGTTGGAAAGGACGGGTTGAAATTTCTTGGCCAGCACCGGCTACACCAATAATTACCGACTCACCCCAACCTTTATGACAACACTCAAGTGCTGAGCGCATTACATCAACGTTACCAATACACTCAAACGAGTAATCAACACCGCCATCGGTCATATCAACAATCACTTCTTGGATAGGCTTGTCGAAATCTTTAGGGTTTACTAAATCGGTTGCGCCAAGTTTTGTTGCAAGGTCAAATTTGCTGGTATTAATATCAACACCAATAATGCGACCCGCGCCTGCCATTTTTGCACCAATAATGGCCGATAAACCAATGCCACCTAAGCCAAAAATAGCCACGGTATCGCCAGGTTTTACGTTTGCAGTGTTTGTTACCGCGCCCATACCTGTGGTTACACCACAGCCTAATAAACAAATTTCTTCAAGCGACGCTTCTTTGTTTACTTTTGCGAGTGAAATTTCTGGAAGTACTGTGTACTCAGAAAAAGTAGACGTCCCCATGTAGTGATAAATTGGTTGGCCGTCTTTAAAAAAGCGTGTAGTGCCATCTGGCATTAGGCCTTTACCTTGTGTTTCGCGCACTGCTGAACACAGGTTAGTTTTGCCTGAAGTACACATTTTACATACGCCACATTCAGCGGTGTAAAGTGGAATAACGTGATCGCCTACTTCAACACTGGTTACGCCTTCGCCCACTGCATACACAACGCCTGCACCTTCGTGGCCTAAAATGGCTGGGAAAATACCTTCAGGATCTTCACCTGATAAAGTAAATGCATCAGTGTGACAAACACCAGTAGCGGTAATTTTTACCATTACTTCGCCTTTTTTAGGCATCATTACATCAACTTCTTCAACGCTTAACGGTTGGTTTGGACCCCACGCAATAGCTGCTTTTGATTTTATAAATTCAGACATGTGTTTATCCTTTGTAGTGGTTTTAAATAACAATTGTAGACCCAATTTGTTTGGGTGATGGCTCTATTGTATTTGTTTCTCAAATAATGATAATCTCTGATTTATTAAAACACTTTTACAGTATGGTAATAATGGCTCGTTGGGATGGCATAGACGAATTTATAGCAGTGGGTGAAGAGGGTAGTTTTACAGCAGCGGCTAATGTACTGGGGTTGTCGGTTGCTCATATAAGTCGCCATGTAACGGCGCTGGAGCAGCGTTTAAACACCCAGTTACTCACCCGTACCACCCGCAAAGTGGTATTAACTAAAGAAGGTGAAGCCTTTTTACATCAAACTAAGCAATTACAACATGCTATGGACGATGCCACGCAAAGCTTAGCAACGCAGCAAACAACGCCTAAAGGTAAAATTAAATTAACAGCACCGGTTATGTATGGTGAAACTTTTATTATGCCCATTGTGCACAATTTTATGCACGCTCATCCTGAGGTCGAAGTTATTGCTACGCTTTCTAACGAGCAAGAAAATTTACTCGAAGGCGGGTTTGATTTAGCCATTCGGTTAGGGCATTTAAAAGATTCAAGCCACAGAGCACGGCGTTTAAGTGCTAGGCGCTTTATAATGTGTGCCTCCCCAGATTATTTATCCCGAGTAGGTGAGCCTCATACCCTAGGCGAGCTAAACCAACATCAATGTTTAATTGGTAACAGCAGTTACTGGCGAGTAAACGAAAACGGCCGCGATAAACACATTAAAATTGCGGGTCGCTTGCGCTGTAATAGTGGTTGGGCATTAGTTGATGGTGCAAAAAAAGGCTTAGGAATAGTGCAGCTGCCAAATTATTACATTGAAAATGAGCTACGAACGGGCGAGCTTGTGCCAGTATTAACTTCTTATCAGCCAGCTCAAGAAGGCGTGTGGGGAATTTACCCACCGCGCCAGTATGTTGCCACTAACGTAAGAGTATTACTCGATTATTTAGTGGCCGGGCTTGAATAAAGCGCGTTTAAAATATAGCCAAGTATAAGATTTATAAATTATTTCTTACATTTATGGTCATATTCAATTCATCTTAGTTCGTGCTACTATAGCCGCACACTTTTAGCATAAATGTTTTAAATAATATGTTTCAACCGGTTAGCTTATTTATAGGGCTCAGATATAGCCGCTCCTCCAAAGGAAATGCGTTTATATCGTTTATCTCGTTTTTTTCTATTGCCGGAATAGCCATAGGGCTAATGGCCTTGTTCACTGTAAGCAGTGTAATGAATGGCTTTGAAAACAGTTTAAAAACGAATATGTTAGGGCTCATTCCTCACGTAGAAGTACAAGCCAATAAACACACCAGCGAACAAATGACAGCGTTAAAAGCCGATTTAGAGCGCTCAGATTATGTAGATCACGTAAGCCTTTACCGTCACGGCGAAGCCATTTTGCAAACCAATAAAGATTTACACGGCGTATTACTGCAAGGCTTGTATGGCGATAACGGATCGCTATATAAAATTACCGATAAAGTTGTGCAGGGCAATTGGCAAAACGTTTTAAATAATAGCTACAACATAGCTATTAGCCGTTACTTAAGCCGTAAACTTGGCGTTGGTATGGGAGAAAAACTGCGCGTAATTATGCCTAATGCCTCAACTTACACACCACTTGGGCGCGTACCTAGTCAGCGTTTATTTAAAATAGCCGCAATATACGAAACCGGCTCAGAGATAGATATGAGCCTTGCATTTACCAGCGGCGCATCTTTACAGCGGGTATTAAAGCTTAACAAAAATACCGCGCCTAACTTAAGTGTCTCGTTACATGAACCCTTTGAATTGGCGCAATTTACAAAGGACAGCCAGCACATTTTACGCGATTACCAAGTAAGTGACTGGCGCAGTAGCCAAGGTACTTTATTTGCCGCGGTTGCCATGGAAAAACGTATTATGTCTATGTTGTTAGGGCTGATTGTATTAGTGGCTGTATTTAATATTGTTTCGGCACTGACTATGATGGTGAGTGAAAAACAAGGCGAAGTGGCGATATTACAAACCTTAGGTTTAACGCCTTCACAAGTACAAAAAGTGTTTATGGTGCAAGGCTTGTATAACGGGGTGATTGGCACCGCGATAGGGGCACTTTTAGGTGTATTGTTTAGCTTATATATTAATGAACTACTCGCTGCTGTGGGGCTAAACCTACTAGCAGGTGTAGAGCTTCCGGTAAAATTTGATGTGTTAAGCCTCGTTATTATTGCGCTTAGCAGTATTGCAATGAGCTTTTTAGCCACTTTATATCCTGCGCGCAAAGCCGCAAAAGTAAAACCAGCAGAGGTATTGCGTTATGAATGATTTAGTTATTAGCTGTCAAAACTTAAGTAAAGTTTATCAAGATGGCCAAAATCAAGTAGAAGTATTAAAAGGGGTGGACTTATCACTTAACCAAGGTGATATGCTGGCTATAGTGGGCAGCTCAGGCTCAGGAAAAAGTACCTTATTGCATATTTTAGGAACCCTGGATACGGCTACATCGGGTAGCGCTAAAATAAAAAATCAAGACGTTGCTAAATTATCGCGAACAGAGCAGGCGGCGTTTAGAAATAAAAACTTGGGCTTTATTTATCAGTTTCACCATTTATTAATGGAATTTAGTGCGGTTGAAAACGTGGCTATGCCGCTACTAATTAAAGGGCTCAACGCAAAAGAGGCGAAAGAGCAAGCCCTGCAAATGCTAGATAAAGTAGGCCTAGCGCATCGCAGTGAGCATAAACCTTCGGCACTGTCTGGTGGAGAGCGCCAGCGTGTTGCTATTGCTCGTGCTTTAGTGACTAAACCCGCATTAGTATTAGCCGACGAACCTACCGGTAACCTTGATAAGCAAAACGCGATTAAAATTTACGATTTAATTAATGAGCTAAATAAAAGCTTAAATACTAGTTTTGTGGTGGTTACTCACGACTTAGAGCTTGCAGACAAGCTAGGTAAAATTGCGTATTTAGATGATGGGAAACTTGCCATTAAAGAGTCGCACCATGTTGCTTAGTTTATTTTTAAGTGAACGCTTTAGAGCGTATTCTGGCCATAAAGATGAAAAAAACGCATTTGTAAGCTTTATTGCCAAAGCCTCTACCGTTGGTATTTTATTAGGGGTGGCGGTGTTAATTGTTGCGCTTTCGGTTATTAATGGCTTTGAGCAGCAATTAGTGCATCGTTTATTAAGTGTGGTACCGCAAGTTGAATACGTAGCGCCTAGCCGACCGATTGCTGATTGGCCTAACAAAGTAGAAAAACTTAAAGTAGAGCCTCATGTTACAGGTGCTGCGCCATTTATAGCAGTAAATGGTATGGCGCAATTTAAAAGCCAGCTAAAAGCGGTAGAAATACGCGGCGTTGAACCTAGCTATGAAGGGAATGTATCGGCCATAAATCAATTTACCAAAGGCACACTGGTTAGTCAGCTGCGCACGGATAACGTTATTTTAGGCAAGCAAATTGTAAAGCAATTAGGTGCTAATATAGGCGATAACATTACTTTACTCATTCCTAAAATTAGCGAGCAAGGCAAGTCTCTATTAGCCCCTAAGCGCGTAACGTTAACACTTGCGGGCATTATAGAAATGGGTGGGCCAATTGACAGTAGCGCTGCATTTATTCACTTAAATAAAGCACAGTCAGTTTTAGGTTACGACGACAGCCAAGTGACAGGTTTACGATTGAGCGTAGATGATGTGTTTGCTGCGCATCAAATTGCACTGCGAGTAGGGCAAACTATTAGTGATTATGTGTATGTCTCTAGCTGGTTTAGAACGCAAGGTAGCCTGTATCAAGATATTCAAATGGTGCGCACAATTGTGTACATTGTGGTGTTTTTAATTATAGCGGTAGCTAGTTTTAACATTGTATCGTCGCTTGTAATGGAAGTGCGCGAAAAACAAGGCAACATAGCTATTTTAAAAACTATGGGTGCTAAAGACAGTACTATTTTAGCTACCTTTGTCATGCAAGGTTTAACACAAGCCTTTGTTGGCGTGTTACTTGGCACACTAGTTGGGGTTATATTAGCGCTTAACATTAGTGAGCTGTTTACATGGGTTAGCCAGTTATTTGCAGCTAACCCGCTTGAAGGTGTTTATTTTATTGAATTTTTACCCAGTAAATTAGTACTCAGTGATATTGGAATAACAGTTATTGTTACCTTTGTTTTAGCTGTACTTGCTACTATTTATCCGGCGTGGCAAGCAACTCGAGTCGACCCTGCCAAGGTATTGGGTAATTAACAACTCTTTATAGTGTAAATATCAATAGGGCAGCGTGCCTTAAGCTGCTAAACTGCGCGCTCATTTAACGTGGGCGCTCTAATTTAGCCTCGCTCTCTACTCAGGAAATTACTTTGACAAATAACGATATTTTACGCCGTGTTCGCTATACCTTTAATTTAACCGATACTGCCATGGTAGGTATTTTTGCCGCCGCAGAGGCTACAGTTACCACTGAGCAAGTCGTTGCATGGTTAACAAAAGAGGGTGAGCAAGGGTTTGTTAAAATGTCAGACACTCAGTTTGCTACGTTTTTAAATGGCTTTATTAATACTAAGCGTGGCAAGCGCGAAGGCCCACAGCCTGTGCCAGAGGCTAAGTTAAATAATAATATTATTTTTATGAAGCTACGTATTGCTTTAAACATGAAAGCAGAAGATGTAATAGCAACACTTGCACAGGTTGACTTTGAATTAAGTAAACATGAGCTCAGTGCGTTTTCTCGCAAAGTAGAAAATAAACATTACCGTGTGTGTAACGATCAGGTTTTGCGTTTGTTTTTAACAGGTGTTCAGCAGCAGTATCGCCCTGCAGAGTAAATAAATTATTTAACGCTAAAAGCTCAGCAATTGCTGAGCTTTTTTGTAGTTAATGTTTGCGGTTAAGAAAAGGCCTTATCAGTAAGAGATTGCTGCATTTGCTCTCGCATTTTAAACTTTTGCAGTTTGCCTGTTACTGTCATTGGGTAACTCTCTACAAAGCGAATATAACGGGGCATTTTAAAATAGGCGAGTTTGTCTTTTAAAAATGCACGTATTGCTTGCTCATCAAGTACTGCATCTTCTTTTGGCTGGATCCACGCACACACTTCTTCGCCGTACTTCTCATCACTAATACCAAATATAGCGGCATCTTGAATACCTGGGTAAGTGTAAAGAACCTCTTCAATTTCGCGTGGGTAAATGTTTTCGCCACCTCGAATGATCATGTCTTTAATGCGGCCAACAATACTCACAAACCCTTCGCAGTCCATTACCCCTAAATCACCAGAGTGTAACCAGCCTTCGTCATCTATAGTAGCTTTTGTTTTTTCTTCGTCATTCCAATAGCAGCGCATTATACCGGCGCCCTTACTGCAGACCTCACCAGGTACACCTATTTTTTGAATGTTACCCAGTTCGTCAATAATTTTAACTTCAGTGTGAGCAAGGGCACGGCCAACGGTTGTTACTTGGCGCTCTATTGATGAGTCGGTTTCGGTTATATTGTTGATTGGGCTGCACTCAGTTTGCCCATACGCAATTAATACTTGATGCATGTTCATTTGTGTTTGGACTTTACGCATGACTTGCTCAGGGCACGTTGAGCCCGCCATTACACCAGTGCGTAAAGTGCTGAGGTTATAATTGGTAAAATTAGGCAGCTCTAGTTGGCTAATAAACATAGTCGGCACACCATGCAGCGCGGTGCAGCCCTCTTGCTGCACAACATCAAGCGTGGTTTTTGCATCAAACGCATCGCTTGGGTATATAGCTGCGGCGCCTTTACTTACACATAGCAGGCTGCCAAGCACCATCGCAAAACAATGATACAGAGGCACAGGTATGCACAGTTTATCTTGCGCTGTAAAATGCATAGCATCTGCAACAAAGAGCGCATTATTAAGTATGTTCTTATGGGTGAGTGTAGCGCCTTTAGGGTTGCCCGTGGTGCCAGAGGTAAACTGTATATTTATGTCTTGATCCGCGTTTAAATTTGCTGAAATCGCATTTAATTCAAGCTTGTGAGCCGGGGTGGCAAAATTCATCACATCAGCAAACGTAAACATACCAGGGCTTTTTTCATTGCCAATGCGTATTACATTTTTAAGGCTAGGTAGGGCATGTGCATTTAGCTCACCGGGTTCACATTGGGCAAGTTCAGGCGCTAAGCTGTTAAGCATGTCTATATAATTGCTGCCTTTAAAATGTGACGCGGTAATTAATGTGCTGCATTCTACCGAGTTCAAAGCATAGGCTAACTCGTTTGGCCTGTAGGCAGGGTTAATGCAGACCATAATGGCACCTATTTTGGCGCTCGCAAATTGGGTTAAACACCACTCAATGTTATTGGGTGACCATATTCCTACTCTATCTCCTGGTTTAACGCCTATTGCTAGTAGCCCCATAGCGAGTTGATTAACTTCATTTTGAAATGCTTTATACGTTAAGCGTACATTTTGATGGCTAACAACGACAGCGAGCGAATTAGGGTGTTTGTCGACAATGGAATCAAAATACTCGCCAATTGTTTTATCCGTTAGCGGCGGGCTTTGTGCACCTTTAAAATAGCTTTTTGTGAGCGGTAATGTGTTTATTTGTTCTACTTCTTTTACCGAGCGCGATGGTGTGTGCATGTGCTTCTCCGTATTAATGTGTGTCAGTTACTTATAATCAATCCGTGCTGATAAGTCAGTATTCATTTGCTTAGCCACGAATAGCTGTGTAGCAAAATAAAAAATAGTTAAGCGAATTGTTATAGGCTGTAGTTAAAATAAACACAAATTGTCGACAAAGAAAGGGTGGTTAGACTAATGTACTAAGCATAAATAAAAGTTAAATGAAACGTTTTACAGATGGCCAATAAAAACTAACTTTTATAAAGGCATAAAAAAACGCCACTAAATGGCGTTTTTTATAGCTTATTTTAATCGCTTTGTGACTTATAGCTCGTCACTGCGGTAGGTTTTTTTCATAATGTATACATAGGCATTAACAAAAGCGTTTTCTTGGTACTTTTTAAGGCCTGTGTCTTCAAACGCAATAGGTATAGGGTTGCGTTTAAGCTGCTCTTTAATTTCGGTCGTTGAGAATACGCGAACATCTAACTCTTCAATTAATTGAATCGCTGTTTCCATTTTAAAGCCCTTTGCACTGCCTGCAAATTTACCTTTAGGTTGGCGCTCACGAATGGCAACAGAATCAATTTGGTAATCTTGCATTAGTTTTGCAAAATCAAATTGAAATTTACGCATTATTTCAGTGTCGTTACCGTTACCTAAGGTAAAGCGTGTTTGGCGCACATCGCGAATATCAAATACGTCGTTATCTTTACTTAAAATACAAAGTAGTACATCACTACCGGTAATTTCTACACCACATGTTCTCATTGCTGTTCTCTAATATAACTTAATTGCTTGGTATTATACCCAACATCTAATAAATTGCGAGAGCAAGGCGGTGTAGGTGCATTTTAATAATCAGTAAACTCAAGTTGTCACATGCTTGATTTAAATTAGCGAGCGAAAAACAAAAAAATGACAATTTTAGGCAAAATTTCAAGTAATGAGCGCGCTTTAAACTTGTAATTGATACTCTATCACGCGACAATATCTTTTTTGTAGTTGAGCAGACTCAGCATCTACATTAGTCATTTATGGCGAAAAATAGTCAATGCTTATTCGTAAAAGCGTTGTCGAGTCATTCTCATTTAATTTATTTAAAAATACACGTGATACATTGTAGGTGTCACCACTGTATGTAAGGATTTATAATGCCAGTTATTACTCTTCCTGACGGCAGTCAGCGTAGTTTTGAAAACCCTGTAAGTACTCTTGATGTAGCTAACGACATTGGCCCAGGCCTTGCTAAAGCAACCATTGCTGGTCGTGTTAATGGCGAGCGTGTTGATGCGTGCGATATGATCAACGAAGATTCGCGCCTTGAGATCATCACCGCAAAAGATGACGATGGCCTAGAGATTATTCGCCACTCGTGTGCTCACTTAATCGGTCACGCAGTTAAGCAGCTTTTCCCAGACGCTAAAATGGCTATTGGTCCAACTATTGATAACGGTTTTTACTACGATATTGATATGGAACACTCTTTGTCTCAAGAAGACTTAGACGCCATTGAAAAGCGTATGTTGCAACTTGCAAAAACAAACTACGACGTAGTGAAAAAAAATGTAAGCTGGCAAGAAGCACGCGATACGTTTGAAGCGCGTGGCGAAACATACAAAATGGAAATTTTGGACGAAAACATCGCAAAAGATGATCGCCCAGGATTATACCACCACGAAGAATACGTAGACATGTGTCGTGGTCCGCACGTACCAAACATGAAATTCTGCCAAAACTTCAAAATAATGAAAGTAGCTGGCGCTTACTGGCGTGGCGACTCTGAAAACAAAATGCTACAGCGTATTTACGGCACTGCGTGGGGCGATAAAAAGCAGCTTAAAGTGTACCTTAAACGCTTAGAAGAGGCTGAAAAACGCGATCACCGCCGTATTGGTAAAGCGCTTGATTTATGGCACTGGCAAGAAGAAGCGCCAGGTATGGTATTTTGGCACAACGATGGTTGGAGCATTTACCGCGAGCTTGAAGAATTTGTTCGTGAAAAACTGCGTGAGTACAGCTACGAAGAAGTTAAAGGTCCAATGATGATGGACCGCTCTTTGTGGGAAAAATCAGGTCACTGGGAAAAATACTCAGACGCCATGTTTACCACAGAGTCTGAAAAACGCGAATACGCTATAAAACCAATGAACTGCCCAGGTCACGTGCAAATTTTTAACCAAGGTTTAAAATCGTACCGTGATTTACCACTGCGTATGGCTGAGTTTGGTTGTTGTCACCGTAACGAACCATCAGGCGCTTTACACGGCTTAATGCGTGTACGTGGCTTTACACAAGATGATGCTCACGTGTTCTGTACAGAAGAGCAAGTAATGGACGAAGTTTCAGCGTGTATTAAGATGGTTTATGATACATATGAGACATTCGGTTTTGACAAAATTGTAGTTAAGCTTTCTACGCGTCCTGAAAAACGCATCGGCGATGATGAAATTTGGGACAAAGCAGAGGTTGCATTAGCCGATGCACTTAAAGCAAACGACATTGAATTTGATTACCTACCAGGTGAAGGTGCTTTTTACGGACCTAAAATTGAATTTACTTTGTACGATTGTTTAGACAGAGCGTGGCAATGTGGTACAGTGCAACTCGACTTTGCATTACCGGGTCGTTTAGGCGCTACTTATGTAGCAGAAAATAACGAACGACGCACTCCAGTTATGATACACCGTGCTATTTTAGGCTCAATTGAGCGCTTTATCGGTATTTTAACTGAAGAATACGCTGGTTTATTCCCAACGTGGCTTGCTCCAAAGCAAGTGGTAATTATGAACATTACCGATAAACAAGCAGATTACGTGCACGAAATTGTACAAAAATTAAATAAACTTGGAATTAGAGCCGCTGCTGACTTGAGAAATGAGAAGATTGGCTTTAAAATCCGAGAACATACACTTAAGCGTATTCCTTACTTACTCGTTGTTGGCGATAAAGAAGTTGAACAACAGGAAGTAGCAGTACGTACCCGCACAGGTGAAGACCTAGGCAAATTTAATGTTGATGATTTTGTAGCTAAAATTAGCGAAGAAATTAAAAATCGACAGTAAAAATCGAGCGTGTAGGGCAATCACAAACAGCCAACTACGCGCTTATATTATTGATATTCTTGGAGGAACGTACCATTAGAGGCGGCAAGAAAGGGCAACAAACAGCTCAAAAAAATCGTATTAACGAAGAAATTACAGCTCAAGAAGTTCGTTTAATCGACATCGAAGGCGAACAAGCTGGAATTCAGTCATTAAAAGACGCACAAGCTATGGCTGATGCAGCGGGTGTTGATCTTGTAGAGATTAGCCCAAACGCTGAGCCGCCTGTTTGTAAGGTTATGGACTACGGTAAGTTCATCTTTGAAAAAAGCAAAGAACTAAAAGAGCAGAAGAAGAAGCAAAAGCAAATCCAGATTAAAGAAATCAAATTCCGTCCTGGCACGGATGAAGGTGACTATCAGGTTAAGCTTCGCAACTTACGTAAGTTCTTAGAAGCTGGCGATAAAGCTAAGATTACTATCCGCTTCCGTGGCCGCGAAATGGCTCACCAAGAAATTGGTATCGAATTATTAAACCGTGTTAAGGCTGATTTAGAAGAACTTGCAGTAGTTGAGTCTTTCCCAAATCGTGTTGAAGGCCGCCAAATGGTTATGATGATGGCGCCTGTTGCTAAAAAATAATTTTTAAGCGATAATACGCACCGAATTTAGCTCAGGTACCCAAGTAATATGCAAATATTCACCTGTGCTAACCGGTTTTAAAGTAAAATTGCGGCATTTTTGCTGGGTTTTCACCGGAATATGGCAGTAAGTTAGGCCTAAAAGTGGAGCTATAGAAATATATCTCACGCCTGCTTACTAATTTTTAAGCAATACATTTGGAGTTATTGCAATGGCTTATAAGCTAAAAAGTCACAGAGGCGCTGCTAAGCGTTTCAAGAAAACTGCTTCTGGCGGTTTCAAGCGTAAACAAGCGCATCTTCGTCACATTCTGACTAAGAAAACTTCTAAGCGTAAGTTACACCTACGTCCTAAGATGATGGTTCATAAAAATGACCATGGTCTAGTTTCACGTATGTTACCATTCGCTTAATAGGGGTTTTTAGAAATGGCAAGAGTTAAACGCGGCGTTGTCGCACGTGCACGTCACAAAAAAGTTTTAAAGCAAGCTAAAGGTTACTACGGAGCACGTTCACGTGTTTACCGCGTAGCTTTCCAGGCAGTTACTAAAGCGGGTCAATACGCTTACCGTGACCGTCGTGCTAAGAAACGTACTTTCCGTCAATTATGGATTGCACGTATCAATGCAGCTTCACGTCAAAATGGTCTGTCTTACAGCCGTTTTATCAATGGTCTTAAAAAGACTTCTGTAGAAATCGATCGTAAGATCCTTGCAGATATCGCTGTTTACGACCAAGTTGCATTTGCAGCGCTTGTTGAAAAAGCAAAAGAAGGCCTAGCGGCAGCTTAAGCTTTTTTAAATAAGTAATAAAGAGGAGCCCTAGGCTCCTTTTTTTGTGCCTGTAATTTAAGACTCACCTAATAATATTCCCCTGCAATAATACTTTATTAATTTTAGGCTAAATGTGTCGCTATCTGCGTTAAAAAACTCTCATTAAGAACTACTAAATAGCGAATTTTCCCTAGCTATTAACACGTTTATCCATTCTCAAAATAGATAGCTTAATTAAGCGGATTGGTATAAACAACGAATTTTTTAGCAAGCTATTGACACTTTTCCCCAGCCTTAAAATTAACTACTTTAATAATCACTTTATTAAGTCCATGGGTATAAACGGGCTTTCTTTTTTGTTGAATCACCGCACTTTTATAATATCGCTATGTTTACTTGGTATAATTTATTTTATTAAAGCGTTTGTTAGAGAAAACTATGTTTGCAAGCCTGTTATTTTTATCTGCAATTGTGGCAGATAACAGTCATTTACCGCCTCTTATTCCTTGGCAAGGTGATAGCGTTTCGTTATTACAACAGCAAGGCCCGTTAACCACTGATTTTGAGTTATCACAGGGCAAAGCCTCGCCAAACTATGCCGATACTATGGCGTTTGTAGATAGGCTTGTAGCGGCAAATCCCACGCAGTTTCAGTCTCAAATAATAGGCTACAGTAATAGTAATCGTGCTATTAAAATGCTGGTTGCCAGTGAACAAGGTTTTTTTGAAGCTGGGCAAATGGCCAACAGCACTAAGCCAACCGTTTTTATCCAAGCCGGTATTCATGCTGGTGAGATAGATGGTAAAGACGCCATGTTTATGTTGCTGCGCGATATTGCAACAGGTAAGCGCCGTGATATTTTAAAAAAGGTAAACATACTTTTTATTCCTATTTTAAACGTAGATGGGCATGAACGCAGCAGCGCATTTAATCGCATAAATCAGCGCGGCCCTAAAAAAATGGGCTTTAGAACCAATGCAAATAATCTAAACCTTAATCGCGATTTCACTAAATTAGATACACCAGAGGTGAGAAGTGTTTTAAAGGTTATTAATGATTACAACCCAAACTTATACATTGATGTGCATGTTACCGATGGCGCCGATTATCAGTACGGTGTGACCTATGGTTATAACCCTGTATTTGCAAGCGAATCGCCTGCTATATCTGATGCGTTAGATCAGTATATAAAGCCGGTTATTGACGAAACATTACAAAAGCAAGGGCATATACCTGGGCCATTGGTATTTGTTATGGATAAACGCGACTTTAAAAAAGGCCTTGCAGGTTGGGTGGCTACACCGCGTTTTTCAAACGGGTGGGGGGATTTAAAATCATTACCAACAATTTTAGTCGAAAACCATTCTTTAAAACCTTATCAACAACGCGTATTAGGCACCTATGTATTTTTAGATGGGGCAATAAACGCGCTTTCTCAGTACAGTCATGAGCTTTCGAACGCCGTTAAAAAAGAGCAAGAATTTGTACCTGAGAAACTAATTGTTAAACGAGGTTATGCTAAACAAGCAGACACGATTAGTGAGTTTAAAGGGGTAGAATACACATCAAGTGTAAGTGCGCTTTCGGGGCAAACTGAGGTTAAATATTTAGGTAAAGCCTATACCTACACTGACTTACCGATTTATTGGCAAAAAGAGGTTGAGCGAGTTGTTGATGTGCCTGAAGCGTTTTTTGTTCCGCCTGTGTATAGCGATATAATAGAAAAGCTTAAGTTACATGGGGTGTCAGTAAACAAACTTAAAGGCGCGAATACGCAACCTTTAAAGCTTGCCAAAGTACTTGATTACTCGTTTGATAAAGCCCCATTTGAAGGGCGCTTTAGAGTCTCTGCAAGTTTTGATTATGTACCAGCAATAAATGTAGATTTAGACGGATGGTATCAAGTAAATACGCAGCAAAAAGCAGGGGAGTTAGCGGTTCATTTATTACACCCAGAGGCTCCTGATTCATTTTTTGCGTGGGGTGAGTTTAATACAATTTTTCAACGAACAGAGTATATGGAAAACTACGCGTTAATCCCTTACGCAAGGAAAATGCTTAAAGACAACCCAAAACTTGCTCTCGAGTTTGATAAAAAACTTCAAGATAAAGCATTTGCGCAAGATGCCAATGCACGTTTGCACTGGTTATATTCACACACGCCATTTTATGACGAAGCGTATTTGAAATACCCAATTTTAATGTCGTATGAGCAAGTAGCCGTTATTCCCGATCAAAAAGATAAAGAAATTTAATATGCACGTTATTACGATACCCGTGACTGCTTTTTCTCAAAATTGCAGAATAATTAGCTGTACAGAAACAAGGCAAGCTGTGGTGATAGACCCAGGTGGTGATGCGCAAAAAATTATAGCCACGCTTAGTGAGCACAAATTAGTACTGAGCGCTATTTGGCTTACACACGGGCATTTAGACCACGTAGGTGCGGCAGATGAATTACGCTCACACTACAATGTGCAAATTATTGGCCCGCAAAAAGATGAGTCATTTTGGTTTGATAACTTGCCTATGCAAGCACAAATGTTTGGTTTTTCAGCTATTGATGCTTTTTACCCTGATATTTGGCTTAACCATAATGATGTATTAACGCTTGGTAAACTTAGCTTTAGTGTTAAGTATTGCCCCGGGCACACACCGGGTCATATTGTGTTTTATGAGCCTGAACAGCAATGCGTTATTGTTGGCGATGTTATTTTTAAAGGTGCTGTAGGGCGTACAGACTTCCCTAAAGGCAATACAGAGCAGCTCATTGAGTCTATTAAAAGCCATATTTTAACGCTTGATGAGAACACGCGTATTTTAGCTGGCCATGGTGAAGATACCACTGTAGGCCACGAAAAACGCACTAATCCATTTGTAAGTGGCCAATTTGGTTAATTAAAATCCATGAAAATGCAAAATTATTGCAGACGGAATTTTAAATTGGCTGTATAATTTAACCAGTTTATTAGATAAATAAGAAATAAAATGTCTCTAAATCACGTAGATCGCCAAATTTTGGCACTTTTACAACAGGACGCAAGTCTTTCAACTGCTGAAATTGCAGACAAAGTAGGCTTATCTCAATCACCTTGTTGGCGACGCATTGCAAAGCTTGAACAAGATGGCTATATCAAAAGTAAAGTTGCGCTTTTAGATGAGAAAAAGCTTGGTTTTGACATGCTTGTATACGCACATGTGCGCTTATCAAATCATGGCAAGAAAAACTTAGCTGAATTTGAAAAGCTAATCATGAGCTATGACGAAGTGACAGAATGTTACACAATGGCCGGCACGATGGACTTTATGCTGCGTATAATCTCACAAGGTATAGAAGGCTATGAGCACTTTGTACGTGACAATTTACTCAGCTTAGAATACGTTCAAGAGGTACACTCTAACGTAACCATGACATGTGTAAAACGCAGTACATCTCTTCCTCTATAAAATAAACGACACAAAGTTAAGCTATACTAAGAAAGCTAATAACGGTGTGTGCGAATTGTTAAATGAGCGCTAATTTGGTAACATTTAGCGCTTTTTCGATCCTAACCTAATAACCCCCTGAGGAACTCAATGTTTAACTTACTCAGCAAAGCGCCTAGCTCTGCTAAAAACGATATTTTATCTGGCTTAACTGTAGCACTTGCTTTAGTTCCAGAAGCTGTTGCGTTTGCTTTTGTAGCAAATGTCGAACCTTTAGTTGGTCTCTATGCCGCGTTTATCGTTGGTTTAATTACGGCTATTTTTGGTGGCCGCCCTGGTATGATTTCGGGCGCAACCGGTGCATTAGCTGTTGTAATGGTAAGTTTGGTACTTGATCACGGTGTTGAGTATTTATTTGCCACGGTGTTGCTGATGGGAATACTGCAAATACTCGCGGGGATATTTAAGCTCGGTAAGTTTATTCGCATGGTCCCTCATCCTGTTATGCTCGGCTTTGTAAATGGATTAGCGATAGTAATATTTTTAGCGCAACTTGGGCAGTTTAAAGTGCCAGATGGCGCAGGTGGCCAGCAATGGATGACAGGTAACCCGCTTTACATCATGTTAGGTTTAGTTGCATTAACCATGGCTATCATTCACTTTTTACCTAAGCTCACCACTGCAGTGCCTTCTTCTTTAGTGGCTATTGTAACGGTAACCGCGTTAGTAATAGGCCTTGATTTAGACTCGCGCACTGTACTTGATTTCCTAAAAGGGATGACAGGTAATGAAGCGGCTACCATTGCTGGCGGCTTACCTGAATTTCACATTCCTATGGTTCCATTTACCCTGGAAACTTTTTATATAATTTTTCCGTATGCATTAATTTTAGCGGCTATTGGTTTAATTGAGTCGTTATTAACGCTTAGCTTGATTGATGAAATTACCGAAACCCGTGGTCACTCAAATAAAGAGTGTATTGGCCAAGGTGCTGCTAATGTAACCTGTGGTTTTTTTGGCGCAATGGGTGGCTGTGCCATGATTGGGCAATCAATGATCAACATTAATTCGGGCGGGCGCTCGCGCTTGTCGGGTATAAGTGCTGCACTAATGCTGCTTGCATTTATTATATTTGCTTCAAGTTTAATTGAAATGATCCCACTGGCTGCGCTTGTAGGTGTTATGTTTATGGTTGTACTTGGTACGTTTGAATGGGCAAGCTTTAAAATGATGAAGCGTGTACCATTGTCTGATGCCTTTGTAATTGTATTGGTATCTGGTGTAACCGTAGTAACCGATTTAGCGATTGCCGTGTGTGTGGGTGTTATTGTTTCTGCCTTGGTATTTGCTTGGAATCATGCAAAACATATCTACACAACTAATTACATTGATGAGCAAGGTGCTAAAGTTTACGAGCTTCATGGCCCGCTATTTTTTGGCTCAGTTAAAAACTTTTCTGAGTTATTCGATGTTAAAAACGACCCTAAAGATGTAATTATTGAATTTGAACACAGCCGTGTTGCGGATCACAGTGCAATTGAAGCCATCGACAGCTTAGCTGATAAGTACACTAAAGCAGGTAAACAGCTTCACTTACGTCATTTAAGTAAAGACTGTAAGCAGCTGTTACACAAAGCGCGTGACTTAGTTGAGGTGAACGTAATTGAAGACCCAACTTATAAAGTAGCCTCTGATAAACTTGCCTAGTTTATAAGGTGGCTTTGCCCATACGTGCTGATTGAATCGGCATTTTAAAAGCGAAAGGTTAAAGCCTTTCGCTTTTTTATTGGCTTAACTTTGCGGTAAGGCTCTTAAAAATTAAGACAGTTGGTACTGCTAACACTTTGTAATAATCGATATAATAACCAAACCAGTGGTTAAATTAGCTAACGTAATTTTAACTTATTGGCTAACTTATACGGAGTTGTATTTTATTTTGAATTGGCAATCTTTAGTTGATAACAGGCAACGCTTTTTTTGGCTATTGCAAATTGCAGGCTGGATTGGTTATGCGCTTGTAAATTATATCGGCTCTAAAGTATTTGAAATGCGTGATATTTACGTGTTCGTTATATTATTAAATGCCTATGCGGGCTGTTTAATGACAGTCCCACTTCGTTATATTTATCGAAAAACCTGGAATGCATCGCCGTGGATATTAATGGTGGTTGTATTTGGTGCCTCGTACATTACAGGTACGTTGTGGGCAATTGTACAAAAATTTAATTTATGGGAAATATACCGCCATGGTTATCGCCCAGAAGATTGGTTTTACTATTTACAGCATGGCTTAGACTCTGTTTACATAATTTTATGTTGGAGTGGCTTATACTTTGGCATAAAGTATTACCAGCTATTACAAAGTGAGCGACAAAAAGCGCTTAAAGCAACTACAATGGCCCATGAAGCGCAATTAAAAATGCTCAGATATCAACTTAACCCGCATTTTTTATTTAATACGCTCAATGCTATTTCTACATTAGTTTTGGTAAAAGAAAACAAAGATGCTAACTTAATGGTGGCAAGGTTAAGCGACTTTTTGCGTTATACACTAAATACCGATCCCATTAAAAAAGTGCCTTTAGAGCAAGAGCTACACGCATTAATGCTGTATTTAGAAATAGAGCGGGTTAGATTTGATGAGCGCTTAAAAGTAAATGTAGATGTAAGCGAGCAAGCAAAAGAGGCACTTGTGCCAAGCTTAATTTTGCAACCGATAATTGAAAACGCAATTAAATACGCCATTGCGCATATGTCACAAGGCGGTGTGATAGACATAAAAGCACAGGTTTTTGCCAACGAGCTACTACTTGAAGTAGGTGATAATGGCCCCGGTACCGAACTAATAGACGGACAACTTGTAAATGCACAAGGGGTAGGGGTGGCAAATACCAAAGACAGATTAAAAACGCTCTATGAAAATAATTATTCGTTTGTATTATCACATAATACGCCAAGTGGATTGAAAGTTAATCTGCGAGTACCGTTTGAGAAGGCTGTGAAGAAATGACTAAAATTAAAACCATCATTGTTGATGATGAACCATTAGCAAGAAAGGGCTTAGCAGTAAGACTTGAAGAATATACTGATATAGAAGTAGTTAAACTGTGTAGTTCAGGCTCTGATGCAATAGCAGCATGTAAAGAGCACCCAATAGACTTAGTTTTTTTAGATATACAAATGCCAGGAATGAATGGCTTTGAAGTTGCCCGTGCCTTAAGCGAAAGCACTAAAGCGTTACCCGCGATTGTGTTTGTTACTGCATTTGATCAATTTGCAGTAAAGGCATTTGAAATACATGCTTTGGATTACATTTTAAAACCCGTTGACGATAACAGACTAAAACAGGCGGTAGAAAAAGTGCATAGTTACTTAAAAACACAGCAAGACAACGCCCATAAGAAAAAACTAGCGAGTTTTGTTGCCGGTATTACAGGTAATAACTGTGAAGAAATACTTAAAAAATTAGCCACAGGCGATACCCTAACCGACAAACGTTACCCAGAATCACTGGCGGTAAAAGAGCAGGGTGAAATTATTCGTGTCCCGGTTGCGACAATTCAGTGGGTTGATGCCGCCGGCGATTATATGTGTTTACATTGCCAAGATGGGCAAACACATATTTTGCGCAAAACAATGAGAGAGCTTGAGCAAGAGCTCGACCCACATTTGTTTGTGCGCGTTCACCGCAGTGCAATTGTAAATACAAAACAAATAAGCAAGCTGGTTACACAAGTCAGCGGTGAGTATTTATTAGTGCTTGAAAACGGACAAGAGCTTAAAGTAAGCCGAAGCTACCGCGATAAAGTAAAAGCAGCGCTAGCCAGCTAGTTTGGTATTTTGCAGGCATAAAAAATGCGAGCTTAGCTCGCATTTTTTATATAAGGCAGAAATTACGCAACAGTTACAATTTTCATTGTGTTCGTTGCGCCCACAGTTTCCATTGAGTCACCGTGAGTAATAATTACTGTATCGCCAGAGTGTAATGAACCTTGTGCTACAAGGGTATCAAGTGCGGCTTTAACCATTCCGTCTTTTTCAGTTTTTGTAGAATCAAAAAACACAGGGTAAACACCACGATAAAGCGCTGTTTGGCCTAGCGTGCTTGCATGGCGTGAAAGCGAGTAAATAGGTAAACCAGAGCTGATACGCGACATAAGTTTAGCGGTACTACCTGACTCAGTTAAGGTAACAATGGCTTTAACCGAATCTAAGTGATTAGCAGCGTACATAGCTGAAAGCGCGATAGATTCTGCATTGTTAGAAAAACGGCTGTCTAAACGGTGCTTAGATACATGGGTTTCTTTTTGCGATTCTGCACCTAAACAAACACGTGCCATTGTAGCGACCGTTTCTTCAGGGTAATCACCGGCAGCGGTTTCTGCTGAAAGCATAACTGCATCAGTACCGTCAAGTACCGCGTTTGCCACATCCATAACTTCTGCGCGTGTTGGCATTGGGTTATCGATCATCGATTCCATCATTTGTGTTGCGGTTACAACAGTACGGTTTAATGAACGAGCGCGACGAATAATGAGTTTTTGTTTACCCATTAGCGCAGCATCACCAATTTCAACACCTAAATCGCCACGAGCAACCATTACAGCGTCTGATGCTAAAACAATGTCATCTACGGCTTCTTGTGTTTCTACGGCTTCTGCACGTTCAATTTTTGCAAGTAGTTGTGCTTTAGAACCTGCAGCTTCTGCTAAAGAGCGTACATAACGCATATCATCGCCACTGCGTGGGAACGATACTGCAATGTAATCAACATCTATTTCAGCGGCAGTGATTAAATCTTCTTTGTCTTTTTCTGTAAACGCAGGGGCTGTTAAACCACCGCCTAAACGGTTAATGCCTTTATTATTTGATAATACACCACCTACCGTAACCGAGCAGTGCACTAAGTGACCTTCTACTTGCTCAACGGTTAGTTGAATAAGGCCATCGTTTAATAGTAATAAATCGCCAGGGCTTACATCTTGTGGTAATTCTTTGTAATCAATACCTACCGCGTTTACGTCGCCTTCACCTTTTTCCATTTTTGCATCTAGGGTGAATTTAGCGCCTACTTCAAGGTTTACTTTACCTTCTTTAAACGTTGAAACACGAATTTTAGGACCTTGAAGGTCTGCAAGGATAGCAACATGTTTACCTAATTTTGTGGCTATCTCACGTACAGCTTGTGCACGGTCTTTATGATCTTGTGCAACACCATGTGAGAAGTTTAAACGTACTACATTAGCGCCAGCGCGAATAATTTTTTCTAGATTGTTATCTCGATCTGTTGCAGGCCCAAGTGTAGCGACTATTTTTGTGCGTCTTAGCATCAAATTCTCCTGTGTGCTTAGATGTGTAAGCAGGTTGACGGTTATTTTGTGACTTCAAAATACTTATAACTTATGTATAAACATTTTTAGTTATAGGCAAACTAGTTAGTATTGCCACTATTTTATACAAAACGAATATGTCATCATTATGACACCGGTGTCAAAATCCGTCAATGATCTTAAATTCAAAATACGCAGAGTATTTGTAACCGCACAGCCCTTATATTTGATACAATTGCAGTGCTTTTTAATAGCGTAATAAAAAAGCATGCTGTATTAGCTCAACGTTCGCATTTTATGACGGTATGAGTATAATGCACGCGGTATTATTTAATGAATTACTTAGTTTACTAACCAAATAGTTGTTACCGAGGAGGACACTAAATGCAAGTTGCATTAGTCGGGTTAGGCGTTATGGGCAAAAATATTGCCTTAAACATGATTGAAAAAGGCATAACGTTAGTCGCATATGATAAAAACCCACATGCGGGTGAAGAGTTATTAAGTTGTGCTAAATCGCAAGGCATGGCCGATAGACTTCATATTGTTTCTGATTTAGGAGACATGGTAAGGCGTTTAGAAGCACCTCGCTCTATTTTATTATTAGTGCCTGCAGGCGAACTGGTTGATGCTGTGTGTAATGAGCTTGTTGAAGCTGGCGTACAGTGTAACGATATGATTGTAGATTGTGGTAACAGTAACTACAAAGACGGCATTAATCGTAAACTTAAGTATCAAAACAAATTTGAATTTGCCACCATGGGTATTTCTGGCGGTGCCGAAGGCGCTCGTCATGGTCCTGCAATGATGGCAAGTGGCTCAGAAGGCGGTTGGGAGCGTATCGAACCGTGGTTTGAAAAAGTAGCCGCTAGCTACAATGGCGAGTCGTGTTTTGCACGCGTTGGTCAATCGGCCAGTGGCCATTTTGTAAAAATGGTTCACAACGGCATTGAATACGCAATTATGCAGCTTATTGCTGAAGTGTATCAACTACTTCGTATTGGCACAGGTCGCTCACCAAAAGAAGTGGCTGAAATTTTTGATGACTGGTCTACCGGTCACTTAAATAGCTACTTACTTGCTATTTCTAGCCATATTTTATCTCTTGAAAACACCAAGCAAGAACCGCTTGTTGATTTAATTGATAATAAAGTAGGCGCAAAAGGCACAGGCCTGTGGACTGCGCAAAATGCACTTGAACTGGGTATTGCTGTTCCTTCACTGGTTGCCGCGGTGCAAGCTCGCCACTTAACCAATGTATGTGACACCACCGCTGCACAAGAAATGACGTATGCCGCTAAAGCTACAAACAAGGTTGATATTGACCTTGAAGAGCTAAAAGATGCATTTACATTGGCGAGCTTATTAGCGTATCGCCAAGGTTTAGCGTTAATTAAAGGGGCATCTCGTACCCATCAGTGGAAAGTAGACTTGTCTAAAACGCTGCAAACATGGCGTGCGGGTTGTATTATTCGCGCTGACTACCTAGATAGCGTAGCGCAAGGCGTTGAATACATTGATACGCTTGAAAATGAATCTAATGCGCTTCGCAAAGTAACTGGGCAAGCTGTAATGACTGGCTTAGCGTTCCCTGTACTTGCATCAACACAAACGTATTTAGCAACATTAACCACACCAAGTAATGGGCATTTAGTACAAGCTCAGCGTGATTACTTTGGTGAGCATGGTATTAAAACTCACTCAGGTGAAGTGTGCCACTTAACTGATTTAGTGGGTATAGACGCGAAAGTAAGATAATTACCGCGTTTATAAATTAATAAAGGCACGCTATTTAGCGTGCCTTTTGCGTTTTGGTCACTAAATTTAGCGACTTAATTCACCGCGTAAATTGTCTTGCATTAAATGGCGAATCGTTTCAATTTCTAGGTTTTGGCTAAACAAATAATGCAGCTTTGTTAAACACGCCTCTAGTGTCATATCGTAGCCACTTATTACACCAATATTTAATAACGCGTTACCCGTAGCATAGCCGCCCATATTTACATGGCCTTTTAAACACTGCGTTAAATTAACAATAACCATGCCGCGTTTACTTGCCTCACTTAGCACGTCTAAAAAGTCGGGGTCTTGTGGGGCATTACCTACGCCAAAGCTAAGCAATACTAGTGCTTTTATATTGTCATTCACCAAACTTTTAACCACGTCTTTACTAATGCCTGGGTATAAATAAAGTACACCAATTGGCTGAGGTGTAATGGTGGTTACCTGTAGTTCGTTTTCTACATAAGGGCTTAGCTGACCTTTAATTAGCTGAATATTAATTCCAGATAACGCTAAAGGCTCTAGGTTAGGAGATGCAAAAGCATTAAAACCATCGGCATGTGCTTTCGTGGCTCGGTTACCTCTAAATAATTGGTTATTAAAAAATAAGCTCACTTCAGCAATAGGGTAATTAGCCGCTAAAAACATGGCGTTTAATAAGTTAACTTGGCCGTCAGAGCGTAATTGCGATAAAGGAATTTGTGAGCCAGTAACAATAACGGGTTTAGTTAAGTTTTCGAACATGAACGACAGGGCAGAGGCTGTGTAAGCCATTGTATCGGTGCCATGAAGGACCACAAAACCATCGTAATCGTGGTATTTGCTTTTAATGTCATCAGCTATTAGTTGCCAATGCGCTGGCGACATATCTGATGAATCGATTAAAGGGCAGTACTCGTGAATATCAAAAAGGGGCATTTCTTCACGGTTAAATTCTGCGTTATTGACCACTGTTTCTGTTAAAAAACCTTCAGCCGGAATGTAGCCACGGCTCGATTTTTTCATACCTATGGTACCGCCAGTGTATGCGATATAAATGCGTTTACGTTTCATAAAAAAAGCCCAGTAAAAAAACTGGGCTTAGTATAACGTTAAGTTGTTTTAAATACAGCTGCTTGAGTAAATACGTGCACTTTTATTGTGCAACGCTACACTCTAAACAACGTGCGTATACACCCTGCGGATCGTTATAATCTTTCAGATCAGCTACTTCACTACTTAGGCGCTTTATCACCGTATTAATATTAGCTTGAGTGGCTAAAACAGAGGCTGTATTTGTATTTAAGCCAAGCATAGATTTAACGGATGCACTGCCAAAAATATCTTGCAGCATTTTTTCTTGTGGGCTTAGGTCTTGCTTAATTGTTTTCACTTCGTAGTGATTAAGTTTTGCAAGCGCCGCTGCGGCATCAATCGCATCTTGTTTATCACCAAGCTTATCAACTAGGCCAAGCTCTTGTGCTTGTGAAGCAATCCACACACGCCCTTGTGCAATTTTATCAACTTGCTCTGGTGTCATATTGCGCGCATCAGCAACCACATCTATAAAGCGGCTATAAGCTTCTTCAACACTCATTTGAATAACTTGCGCCATTTTTTCATTAAGCGGGCGAGTAATAGAAAATCCAGCCATTTCTGACGTTGCAACACCATCTGAGTACACACCAATTTCAGATAAAGTATCTTCAAAAGTCATAAATGTACCAAACACACCAATAGAGCCGGTGATGGTACTTGGTGCTGCCCAAATTTCGTTAGCTGCTGAGGCAATCCAATAACCGCCAGATGCGGCAACTGAGCTCATTGATGCGATTACAGGTTTGCCTGCGGCTTTAAGTGCTAATACTTCAGCACGAATAACCTCAGAGGCAAACATGCTGCCGCCACCTGAATCAATACGTAAAACAACCGCTTTTACTTTATCATCAAGGCGTGCTTTGCGAAGTAGTGCTGCGGTAGAATCGCCGCCAATTTCACCTGCTTTGCGCTCACCATCAACAATCGTACCTTTAGCAACAACTACGGCAACTTTTTCTGTAATTGGGTTATCAAATTCGATAGGGGGCTTAACTAAGCTTAAGTATTCACGAAAAGACACTTGCTTAAATGTTTTACCGTCTTCTTGTGCGCCAACTAAATCAATGAGTTGTTGGCGAATTTGCTGAGTTGTTTTAAGCGAGTCGACCCATTGATGGTCAAGTGCATATTTACCTGCATCGCCATTTGCCGCCTTCATTTTAGCAAGGTAAGCATCCATGGTTTCGTCAAAGTTAGATTCATCAAAAGGGCGTACCGCAGCAACATCTTGCTTATATTCGCTCCATAATGCACCAAGCCAAACACGGTTTGCTTCTTTAGCAGCATCAGACATATCGTTACGAATAAACGGCTCTACCGCCGACTTAAACGTACCGACACGGAAAATATGCTGCGTTACTTTAAGTTTTTCTAGTGCTTCTTTAAAGTAAAGTGGATACATTCCATAGCCTTCAATGGCTACCGAACCATAAGGATGCATTGCAATTTCATCGGCATGCGATGCAATATAATATTGCGATTGAGTGTAATAGTAGCCCGATGCAATCACTTTTTTACCCGCTTGCTTAAAGGCATCTAACGATTTAGTAATACGCTTTAGCTTATTTAGGTGGGCTTTCGGCATTTCTTGCAAATCTAGTAAGATAACGCTGATGCGCTCGTCATTAGTGGCTTCATCAATCACTTTGACTACATCATCAAGTAAAATTTCACTAGGTGCTTCTGAATTAGACGTAGCATCGTTAATGGCTGCTTCGACAGGGTCTATATATGTTTTTTCTTCCACAATAGGCCCATTAAGATTAAGCCTAAGTACAGAGCCATCTTCTATTATTATTGTATCGTCATCGCTTGATAGCGACATAAAAAATACAACAACCAGTAATAAAAACAAAATGTTGAGTATGAAACGACGAGAAAAGTTTATTCCAGCCCAAATACCTCTAAATACCTTTGCTATCAAAATAGCTCCTTAATTTGGTACAGCTAATACATTAGTTCCATCTTAGCCTAGAATAAAAATAATTTTAACTGCTAAATCGTAACGAAGTGTTTATGAGGTTACATAAATATACGTTTTTAATAGTATTTTTAATTAAATGCAGGCACATATTGCTTATTACTTGCCATTAAAGCAGAATTAGCTAATGTATACAGGTTAGACCAGTTAACGGGGCACAGGATGTTAGAACAACAATTACAATTAAAACACACACAATTACGAAACCGCTTGGTAATGGGTTCAATGCATACAGGCCTTGAAGAGGGCTGGCACAACCGCAAAAGGTTAAGCGCTTTTTACGAGGCGCGCGCTAAAGGCGGCACGGCCATGATCATTACCGGGGGCTACAGCCCTAACTTACGCGGTAAATTAACGCCTATTTCTTCATCATTTAACAGCTATTATGATGTATTTAAACACCGTGCATACACAGGCGCCGTTCATAAACATGGCGGAAAAATATGTTTGCAGCTTTTACATGCTGGTCGATACGCTTATCACCCGTTTAACCAGGCCCCGAGCGCTATTCAAGCGCCTATAAATCCATACAAACCTAAACAAATGTCGTTAGGCTCGATTAAAAAAACCATTAAAGACTTTGCGCACTCTGCCTATATGGCAGAAAAAGCAGGTTACGATGGTGTTGAAGTAATGGGCTCTGAAGGTTACTTAATTAATGAATTTATGGCGCCACACACCAATAAGCGCGATGACGAATTTGGTGGCAGCCTAGAAAATAGAATGCGATTAGCGCTTGAAATAGTTAAAGCCGTTAGGGCTAAAGTATCTGATACGTTTTTAATTATTTTTAGATTATCTGTTATGGACCTAATCCCGAATGGCTCAACCCCTGATGAAGTCACTATTCAGGCAAAAGCACTTGAGCAAGCCGGTGTGGATATTTTTAATACTGGCATTGGGTGGCATGAAGCACGCGTGCCAACAATCGCCAGTATGGTGCCTCCTGGAGCATTTAAAGAAGCTTCAAAACGATTAAAGTCAGTGGTTAATGTACCTGTTATAGCTGTAAACCGTATTAATACGCCGGATATAGCCAACCAAATCCTTAATGATAATGAAGCCGATTTAATTTCAATGGCGCGCCCTTTATTAGCCGATCCGGAGTTTTTTAACAAATATCAAAATCAGCAAACTAAACAAATAAATATTTGTATTGGCTGTAACCAAGGCTGTTTAGACCACGTTTTTAAAAATAAACGTGCAACCTGTTTAGTTAACCCACAAGCCGCCTTTGAACTTGATTACCCGTTAGATAAAGCTTCTAACGCTAAAAATGTATTAGTTGTTGGCGCGGGCCCTGCTGGGCTCTCGGCAAGTTGTTATTTGGCTGAAAAAGGGCACACAGTAACGCTTATCGATCAAAAAACACAAATGGGTGGCCAATTTAATCTAGCCATGCAAATTCCAGGTAAAGAAGACTTTAACCATACGCTTAGCTACTTTACTAATGAGCTTGAAAGGCTCAACGTAAATGTAGAGCTTGGTAAAGCCTACGATGATGCAATGTTACAAAAATACGATGACATCGTATTTGCCACAGGTGTACGCCCGCGTGAAGCTGCAATTGAATGCGCAGACTCTAAGCGTGTATTTGCTTATGATGAAGTTATACGCGGTGAGGTCGAACTGGGCAAATCAATAGCCATTTTAGGTGCCGGCGGTATTGGCTTTGATATGGTTGCTTTTTTAAGTGAGCATAAATCGCAATCTATTCCTGAGTTTAAAAAGCAGTGGGGTATTGAGTGCAAGGCAGAGCCACACAAAGATGAGCGACAATTATACATGCTAAAACGCAGTGCAGGGCGCTTTGGTAGCGGGCTTGGAAAAACCACAGGCTGGATACATCGTCAAGTTGCTAAGCAACATGGTGTTAAACAAATTGCTGATTGCCAGTACCACAGTTTTGATAAAAACGGCCTTACAGTTACTGTTGCTGGAGAAAAACAAGTACTGCCGGTTGATACGGTTATTGCGTGTATAGGGCAGGTTTCTAATAATGAAGTGCTTGAGCAACACCGCGAAAATGCAAAGGTACATGTTATTGGTGGTGCTAAATTAGCAGCAGCAATTGATGCAAAGCGTGCAATTTTTGAAGCGCTTCAAGTGGCCAGAGCCATTTAACAGTGTTAATAAAATGAAATAATTTACAGTGCCCTCAGGTCTTGTGTGTATAGAGTCCATAACTTAAAACACTGACAAAGCAGGCCACACATGAGTAAATTATTTCGTTTGTATAATAAAATCATGGGTAATCTATCGTATGCCGACGGATTACCTGCGTTACTTTTTCGCTTAATTTTAGCCCCCGTAATGATTATTGCGGGCTTTAATAAATTAGCCCTAAGTGGAGAAACCGACGGCTTTTTTAGCTATTTTCTTGCTGATGCAAGCGTTGTGCAATGGTTTGGCAATAGTGAATGGGGTTTAGGTTTACCATTTCCAGACTTACTTGCCTTTTTAGCAGGCTGGAGTGAATTTTTAGGCGGGTGGTTTTTACTCTTTGGGCTATTTACCCGCTTAGTAAGCATTCCGCTGATGTTTACAATGGTGGTGGCAGCAACAACTGTGCATTGGCATAATGGTTGGTTTGCTATAGCGCCATCAAACCCTACAACCAGTTCAGCTCAAGTACTTGATTGGTTATCAATTCCAGGGGCTAAAGAAAGCCTTGAAAACTCACTAGAAGTACAAGAACGTATAGGTAAAATTAGGGGCATAGTTGAAGAGCACGGATTTACTGATTACTTATATGAAAAAGGGAAACCTTCCATAATAAATAACGGTATTGAATTTTCTGCTATTTATTTTGCCATGTTACTTAGCTTGTTTTTTGTAGGTGGCGGTCGCTTTGTTAGTGTTGATTATTGGCTCAGGCGTGCAGTAGTAAAAGAGTAGCAAACAAATTGGTTTAAAAAGGGCGTATAAATATTTTTTATACGCCCTTTTTGTTTGTAACGTGTGTTAAACGCATAGCGCCTCTATCGGATTTATACAGTGGTATATGAATATTGTTGACGCAGTAAGGGCGCTGTAATACGAGAGAATAAGTAGGGTTTTAATAAAATTGATAATTAAGCAGAGTTTATTTTTTAAAGGCATAAATGGTACTCTAACGTTTTGAATTATGAGAGTACGCTATGGATGCTATTGAGCTTTTACTAACCCGCCAATCTGACACTAAATTAACCGCCCCAGGGCCAAATTCAGAGCAGCTCGATATAATAAAGCAAGCTGCGTTACGAGTGCCTGATCACGGATGTATTGCGCCTTGGCAGTTTATTGTCGTTCAAGGTGATGCCCGCCATAAATTAGGTGAGATATACCATCAAAGCGCCGTTGCTGAGCAGCAAGAAGAAAAAGTGATTAAACGCGCAAAAGAGCTTGTGCTACGCGCACCGATGATCATTATTGCTATTGCTAAGTATCAAGCCCATCCAAAAGTGCCGCGTATTGAGCAAGTACAAAGCGCCGGTTGCAGTGTACTTGCCATGCAACAAGCCGCATTTGCACAAGGTTTAGGTGGTGTATGGCGTACAGGGTATTTTGCACAAAGCACAGCAGTCAAAAATGCCCTTAATTTAGATGAACAAGATGAAATTGTTGGGTATTTATATTTAGGCACCCCAGAGATTGAGTGCAAAAAGGCAGCTAAGCATAAACCAGATGATTACTTCACTTATTTATAATAAATAATGAACTATTGCAGTTCTGCGCAGTCATATAGCATTAAGGTTGCTGCTGTTAGGCTCGTCCTTTTTTGATTTAGCTGTGAGAAGCGCACGGAAGCAATATAGGTTAACTTTTTCTTCTTCAGTTTGTTTTTTAATCGGTTGTTTTTTGTTAAAGTATGGAAAGTCTTAATAAAAATAACGATAAAGAAGACGAAAACGATGGGAAATTTATTTTTACAAGAAAAAGAGAATTGGCTGGCATGGTCAATTTGGGGAATAGTGGGTGCTTTTATTACACTTTATGTGGCAATGAGCACGAATACTGCACATTTTATAGCTGGCTCTGCTATGGGAATGCTTGTTTTATTAACCTGGTGGATGCAGCAGTCTAAAAGGTTTGATTTTGGTCGGGCCTTTAAAATTTGTTTTTATGTGTTATTGCTTAGTGTATTACCTGCATTTTTATTTGTGGTAGTACCAAGTGATGATTTAAACCGTTTTGATTTAATATTTCAAAGCGTTACATTTTTAGCACTTAGTTTATTACTGTGCTTAATTTGTTCGTGGATTGCACGCAGGCCAAAGCAATATTATTAATAGGGCAACGTGCAACCTAGGTTTTTAGCTATTTGTGGTGATTTTTTGAACCAAATGCTGTTTTTAGCTAATTATTTACATTTAGGTCTTTACAAGTTGCTCAATACCCCCTATTATTCGCGCCGTACGGAGAGATGGCAGAGTGGTCGAATGCACCGGTCTTGAAAACCGGCATAGGTTTGTAGCCTATCTAGGGTTCAAATCCCTATCTCTCCACCATTATTTAAAAAAACCGCCTTATGGGCGGTTTTTTGCTTTGTGGAGTTTAATAAATGTCAAAAGAAGCAAACCTTACAACATCGCAACGCTTAGTAAAGCATGTACTACTGTGGATTGTATTTGGCTACTGTTATCAAAGCGCGATTAATTTATTAATAAAAATGGCAGCAGATGCACAACCAGACGCAACGCTTATCACCGCCTTTGTGTATGGTATTGGCTTCAACGTATTAACTGCGCATCTTATTACTAAATACGATACGCATTGGCCTGTTATTGGCGCAGCTTTTATTGCTTTAGTTGGTTTAGTATTAGTGCCATTGGTGCTGTTTGGCAGTGGCGGTTTACTAGCGTGGCCATTGCTTGTTGGATTTTTATTCAGTTTACCCCTTTGTAGCTACATAGTTGGCAAAATTAAGGTAAAACACAGTAAAAACTAGCCCCAAACCGGTTTTATTTTATGTTAGCATGTACGCGTCTTTTAACTAACAAAACGTGAAAAACACATTATGTCAGATAATTTTACTACAGATGCTGAAAAAGCAAGTTACGGTATTGGCTTACAAATGGGTGAGCAACTTAAGTCTAACCCTTTTGAAGGCTTAAACCTAAATTCAGTATTTGAAGGCATGAAAGATGCGTACGCTGGTAGCGCTTTTCAAGTTGAGATCCCTGAGATCCAAGCTGCATTTGAAAAAATTAACGAAGAGATCCAAGCGCGTCGTGAAGAAGAAGCAAAAGTACTTTCTGCTGAAGGTATTGCATTCTTAGAAGAAAACGCTAAGCGTCCTGAAATCACTGTTACCGAGTCTGGTTTACAATACGAAGTACTAGTAACAGGCGAAGGCGAAAAGCCAACTGCTGAGTCTACAGTACGTGTTGATTACCACGGTACATTAATTAACGGTACAGTATTTGATAGCTCTTACGAGCGCGGTCAACCAGCTGAATTCCCAGTAGGTGGCGTGATCAAAGGTTGGACTGAAGCTTTACAAATGATGCCAGTAGGCACTAAATGGCGTATTTACGTTCCTCATGAGCTTGCTTATGGTGAACGTGGCGCAGGTGCTGCTATTGCACCTTTCTCAACGCTTGTATTTGACGTTGAGCTACACGAAATCCTTTCTTAATTTAGTTATTAAGTCAGTATTTAAAAAGCCGTGGTCTTGACCGCGGCTTTTTTGTGTCTTGTGGTTTTATAGCAAGCTTTAAAAACGTTAATAATTTAGGCCAATCCGCTTAATTAAGTGCGTTATTTTGGGAAAGATAAACTTGCTACCTGCGCTACAAACGCTATTACAACAAGTAAATAACCTAGTTAATTAAATGAGTAGGCATAAAAAAACCGCATATAAAATGCGGCTTTAAAAGTAACTAAATAAATGCCAAAGCGTTATTAAAAATAACCTCTAATACCAAAGCGGAAGTTTCTACCTGGTAGTGGGGCTTTATCTTTTATAAACGAGCTGTGAACAAGGCCAAGTTCGTCTGTAATGTTATCTACATTTAAGTATAACTGCGTATCTATAGCGCCTAAACTTAACTGATAATTAGCTTGAGCATCAACAATTGTGTAGCCATCGGTTTTAGTTTCATAGGCGCTAATTTTATCTTGCTCAAAGTAGTGCGTACCTGTGAGCGTTAGCTGTAAATCGCCTACATTGTATTGTAATTCAGATCCTAATTTATTTGCTGGTATGCGCGGCAAGTTACCTTCGTCGTCTTTTAGCTTAGCGCGTGTTGAATCACCAAATACTTTAACCATGGCATTAGGGTCAATTTGATAGTGTACATCAAATTCTACACCATAGAGTTCAGCATCTTTACTGGCAAACTGATATACGGCAACCGCATCATCGTCAGCGCCAATTGCAGACTCTAAACCATCTTCTTCGTCGTAAACTAATCCAGTGTTTTGTTGATAATAAAAGTTTTTAATATCGTTATAGAAAAAATTAACTGTGTAACCAAAGTCACCGCTAAAACGCCTAAAGCTAAAATCTAAATTGGTCGATTTTTCTTGTTTAATGTCTTCTGGCTCAAAGTGAACCTCGTTATCTTCAATATGATAGCCAAGGCCTAGCTCGTAAGTACCTGTAGCAATGTGTAATCCGTTTGATAAAAGCTCAGCAGAAAGGGGCGCACGCTCAGAGTGAGATAAGCTAAGTGCTACGCTTTGCCCTGGTGTGTATTGCCAAATAGCACCGGCAGAGGCGCTTACATTAGTAAAGCTTTCACTGTATGCAATGCTTTCTTCTTCGCCTTCGTCATGATCTTCTTCTTCATCGTGATCATGTGCGTGCTCGCTTTCGGTAATTGTGCTTGTTATTTCGTAATCTTCGATACGCGCACCAAGCTCGAGTGTAACATCACCAAATTCACGTTCTTCAAGTAGGTATAACGCATGTGTAGTGGTCACACTTGCAGGAGTAAATGCTTCTTCGCCAATTGCGTCGTAATCCGATTCGCTATAATGATAGCCCATCATACCGTGCCACTGCGCTAACTTGTGCTCTACATTTAAGCGTGCTTCGGTTGTTTCGTTTTTAAAGGTGGTGCCAATTTCACCGTCTTCAATTTCACTGTGTTTGTAATCAGTGTAGCCAACACGAAGATTAATATTTTCAATCCAGTTATTATCAAGCGCATAGCTTATAAGGCCTTGCCAACGATCTTGCTCTAGATGTGCATAAACAGACTCTTCTTCCTCTTCATCTGCGTGCTCATCGTGTTCTTCTTCGGTTTCACCTTCATGGTCATGGTCATGATGCTCATGCCCAGGAATACCGTAATCGGTTTCAATGCTACCGTAAGAAAAGCCAACCGTTAAATGATCGCCCACATAACTCGTACCCACATTAAATGTGTCGCTATCAATAAAAGTGTTTTCTACAGAGTTATGGGTTTCAACATCACCATCTTCATCTGTAATGTTAAATGTCGGCGTTTCATAGTCATCGCCGCTGCGTTTAGTCCCATCAAAATGAAAGTTAAATCCGTCATTTCCTGTTTCTAGTTTTGCAGCCACGGTATTTGAGTTAGAAACCGTGTCATGACTGTATTCAGCAGCACCGGTTAAATCATCTAAATTGCTCGTTGGAATACGGTTATCAACCACATTTACCACACCACCTATTGCGCCTGAGCCATAAAGTAGGGTGCTTGGTCCGCGCAATACTTCAATTTGTTCCGCTGCTAAGCTGTCGCTTGAGGTTGCATGGTCAGGACCAATGCGCGATGCATCGCTGGCATCTAAACCGTTTTGGGTAATTTTAACGCGAGGGCCATCTAAACCACGGATAATAGGGCTTGATGATACCGGACCAAAGTAACTGGCATTAACTCCTGGTAAGCCCTTTAGTGTTTCGCCAAGGGTCGCTTTTGATTTGTTTTTAAGCTCATCACCTGATAAAACGCTAACCGGCGAAATCATTTCTAAGCTATTTTTATGCAGTGCAGAGGCATATACAACAACGGTTTCTACCGAGGTAGGGGTAAGCGACACCGTTACATTGTTTGAGTTTTCATTTACCGCAATACGCGAGTCTATAAAGTTGTCTTTACTTACATGCAATTGACTTTGAGAGTCTACATCAATAGAAAATTCGCCCTGTGCGTTGGTTTTTACACCTTGGTCTTTACCATGTACGTGTACAGCTGCGTTTTCAATAGGTTGGTTTTTATCGTCTGTTATTTTACCGGTAACGGTAGCAGCAAGTGCTGAGTGAGAACATAAAACAGAAAAAACTGCAGAGGAAATTAATGTTAACTTTGTCATTATCTTAAAGGTTCGCGGTTACTATGTTGTGATATAATATAACACCGCATTTTTGACTTATCAACAATGTTATACTATAGCTTAATGTTTTTCGATGAATAAACACGCAAATAAGATAAGTTGTTTAAGAGCGGCTATCAAGCATAATTATATTAAGCTTATGTTGTGCTCTAATTTGTTTTTTTACATCGATAGGTTCTATCATTTCGCATTCATCACGTATCATTTCTGAGACCAGGCTTGGATAATGGCGGCAATCTTCTGGCCTATCTAGGTAAATGCTGCAGGTATACATTGTTTTATGGGAGGGCTCTTTTTTGGGCGCTATTTCTAAAAAGGGGCAAGTGGAGAGTCGCATTTGCGTTTTTGGATCAAACCAAATTTCATCATCTTTAACATATTGATAAATCTCTGGGTTAAACAGTGCCCACATTTCAATTTCTTGTACGGTTGCACTTAAATCGCCCCCACCGTATTTAATACAGCATTTACCGCATTGGTTGCACTCTTTCATTTTTAGCCAGTATATTAGGTGTCCATTTGTTCCTCAGTGTATCACTGTAACTAACGTGGATTACTTTTTTATATATAATTTTAAAACCACACTTTTATTTCCAACCCGCTATCTATTATTAATGTATTATTACACCTAAATAATTAGCCGTTCTAATAAGATTAGGGCGCCTCTAAATAGTTAGTTTAGTGACCAGTTAAGGATAGTTCCTGATGATGAACACCAAAGTATATAAAGCAGTACATGATTTAGCAGAGCAACTGATGGAAGCTGCAAATAGAAACGACCGTAAAAGATTTGAATTATTATTTTCTAGGCTCAAAGCTATTTGTGAAGAAAACGAGAATACTTCAAAAGATCACCCTGTACAGTGGGAAACCTTAGCTGACTTTACCGAAGAACTTGAAGAGGCAATTACCGCATATGAAAAAGCGCTACAGAAGTCGGTTGCAATCAATAATAAAGATCATATGTCGTCGGTTGCTTATTCAATGGCCACTCTACAAATAGAGCTTGGACAAACAAACGAAGCGATTAAAAGCCTAAAAAATGCCAAGGTTAGCGCTAATAAAATTGAAGATAAAGCGCTTAAAGCCGAAATACACGACCTACTAGAGTCACTTATTGAAGAAGAAGGCTAAATACATAACTTATCCATATTAAATGTGATTCTTGTGGATTTGGCTTAAGCTTAATAAAGCGCTGATGGTTTATACCCTCAGTGCTTTTTTATGTTCGCTATAAATACTAAACCAAAAGAAAAGGCTTACTATTGAGCTAGCTTATTCATAAAATCGACAATGTACTTTGCAATTTCTACTGGTTTTTCTTTAACACTAAAGTGTCCTGAATCGAGTAAATGTAGTTCAGCGTTCGGTACATCTTTTAAGTATGCTTTAGCGCCTGCGGCTATAAACGCAGGGTCGTTTTTACCTCATACAATTAACGTTGGGGGTTGGTAATTGCGTAAATAAGCTTGCCATTTTGGATAGTCGAGAAGGTTGTTGTAGTAATCTTGTAGCAATTGTACTTGAATTACTCTATCGGATTTGGTTTGTAAAAAGTGAAGAACGTGAGTCCAGCTATCTGGGCTCGTCACTTCTGGGTTACTTTGTACGTATCATAAATATTGCTTATTTATAATGGCTTTATTAGACGTGAATGAATAAATTTATCCCTCTGAGCTTGTGTTTTCTGCTCATTCGCGGCTTTAAAAAACGTTTGCCTCGGTAGGGTTAGCCCTTCTAAATACGCATTGCCATTTTGTACAATAAGTGCAACAAGTCTAATTGGGTTACTTAACAACATGCTAAAGCCCACAGGTGCTCCAAAGTCTTGTATATATAGGCCGTAGCGCCTTACTTTAAGCGTTGTTAGTAACTCTTCAAGTATTGAGCCAGAAAATCAAAAGTATATTTTTGAGTTTCTGGGTTTGAGCGTGCGTTATAACCAGAACCTAAATAATCAGGCGCTATTACGTGGTAGCGCCCAGACAAAGAGGAATTAGTTCACGGTAGCTATGTGACGATGATGGATAACCATGTAATAAAATAATAGTTTGTTTATGTTGTGTACCAGCTTCTCGATAGACGATTTTTTTTACCATTTACATTTGCATATTTGTAAGTGGTTTTTGAAGGCCATACAGCATCAGCGGCATACACTTAGGCGGTTAGTGTAGACATAGAAACTAGTAAAAACACAATGAATGAAATGATGTGAGCAGGTTTTATTTTAAAGTTTTTTTGTATATCTGGGTGCATAAGTAAACTCGTTATTTTTGGTAATGACGCTTTATTAATTTACCAGACCTGTTATTTACACAATTATATTCAGTTAATAGTGTTCACGTTATTATAACTAATAGGAATACAGTAATAGTATGTGTGATTTTAGAACGTACTATCAAGTATGCAGTAGGTTAGGGCGTCAGCTCTTTATTGGCAGCTTTTTTGCATTTGAAATAACTTATTAAATAAACCGCTATTGGAATAGTTGGGCTTAGTAAAACATGGGGGTTATAATAGACGTCTCGTTCGCCATAAAAACAAAAATATAATACTGCGGCGAGTATTGAGGGTAGGGGAAAGATGATTGCACCGTGCCCAAAAGCAGCAAAAATTGTCCACGAAAAAACACTAGGCCAAAGCACTGCTCTAATATAGGCTCCTTTATTTGTTGATTTCGCGGTTTTAGCGTAATTACGCGCAATAAAGTAAGATATTACTGTTGGAAATAAAATTAAAACGACGTTCAGTAGTATAAGTATAAGCACAGTGATTCAATTCCTTTTGATATTATTTTTATAGTCAGTTTTTTACAACAAGACCTTAGTCAGATTTAGTTAACTCAGTTTTTAAAGCAGTGATTTGCTCAACCTCATCTGCTGTTAATGCTTGATATAACCTAGGATAAGACCAGCCATAGCCCCACCTAAACGTGGTTGGTATAAAAGGGCTTCCACCAATACGTACCCCAGCAAGCATGAGATTAGCTATATGTATCTCGCCTACATCAGCAACACACTGCTGTAATACTTTATCTGCTTTTAAACGTTCCTCGTACGTACCACCTTGCCAATAGGCATAGTCATGCGCTGTGCAGCACGCTAACCAGAGCTTTTTATGATGTATGGTCCCATCAGGGAATGAGCTACACCCATCTGATGTAAAGGGTTTTATATTTTCAGCATTAGCTGTACCAGAAAGTAAAATTAGTAAAAGGCTTGCACATAAACGCATTGTGTTAATACTCAAATTCACGTATGTAAGGTTAAATTTATACATAAGTGTTTTAGCTACGATTTTAGTTACAAATAATAACAGTTTTTTAAGTATAAAGAAGACGTCTAACTATCTAGGAACTGTTTATTTTTCTATGTTGAAATTATTAGCATAGAGTTTGGTTTTAAGGTAAACCACGCCTATTCTATGAGCTTACTCCCTGTACATGGCAAATACGCGCTGTCTTTAAATTAAACCGAAGAGTGATTAACATTTTTAAATTTTAAAAAAGAGATTCGTTAATTTACTTTTGTTACAATTGAGTTGTTGGCTTACAACACTTATACAATGTTAAGTTAGTATTTTGGAGAAAGGACATGCTCGAACAAATAGAACAATGGATTGATGCAACAAATATTAAATATAAAACCCAAAGAATTAGTTGTGAGAAATTTGCTCGTGAGTTTGCAGGGTTTTATCCTGTCGAATTTTTAAAAAATGCCTTTTACGTTATTGTCGATGAAATACCCAAACCTAACTTTCCTTTTTTGCGTGAAATGGGATTAGACGATTTTATTGACATGGATGCCGCAGGTACTACATACAAAAACACTTATTACATGCTTCCTTACGTAGCTGATAATTTAGCTGTACATTTTCATGAACTTGTTCACGTAGCCCAATGGAGTGAACTTGGCGCCGAGGCTTTTATGTTACGTTACTTAACCGAAATTCAGCAGGTTGGTTATGCAGCTGCGCCACTTGAAGTAATGGCGTATGGTCTTGATAAGCACTTTACAAATAATGGCAATAAAATAAACGTGCCTGAACACGTGGTTCAAGCGTTGTAGTTAATTAACATTTTCAAAGGATTGCATATGACACGCTTTACTGTTTTTTTACTGAGCTTACTTAGTGTAAATGCCTATGCGGCATCGTTTGATGACGATATTGTGGCTGCATTACTTGAAAGAACAACACATAACGTTACCTACGATGGGTCTTATCGCTCTATTGGCTATCCTGGTGGTGATGTACCTGAGAATGTAGGTGTGTGCACCGATGTAATAATTAGAAGTTACAGAAAGTTAGGCATCGATTTACAGAAACTCGTGCATGAAGACATGCAAAATAACTTTACACTGTATCCATCTAAACGTATTTGGGGTTTAAATAAGCCTGATAAAAATATAGACCACCGAAGAGTGCCTAACTTACAAACCTACTTTAAAAGACAGGGTCGTGCGTTAGTGTTATCTGATAGCCCTGAAGAGTATAAAACAGGTGATATAGTGACTTGGATGTTACCGGGTAACCTGCCACATATAGGGATGGTAGTTAATGAGCGTTCAGTACAAACTGGCAATCCATTAATTGTACATAACATTGGGCGTGGGGCAGAAAAAACCGATATGCTTTTTGATTATAAAGTCACGGGGCACTACCGGTTTGAACCACAGTATTTGAATAAAACGCAGTAAATTTATTTTAAATTAATACTTATATTACCGTTTGGCTTACAACAGCACAGCAGTATTTCTCCCTCGCGTACAAACGCTAAAGGCTCTTCGTTATAGTGCACTTGGCCAGAGACTAACGTGGCTCTGCACGCGCCACAATAACCTTCGCGGCATTGATACGCTACGTCTATTTTTTGGTTTTCTAAGCAATGTAAAACAGAAGGGCAGCCAGTGCTAAACTCTATACACTGGCTGTTATCTGCAAGCGTTATACTTGCAGTGGGTTTGTCACTCATTATAAATCAAAGTCACCAAATTCTGAGGCATCTACTTGTGAGTCAATTTGACCTACAAGGTATGAGCTAATTTCAGCTTCTTGCGGTGCAACTTGCACATTGTCAGAGACAAGCCATGAGTTGATCCATGGAATTGGGTTACTGTTGTTTTCAAATTGCGCAGGCAGGCCAATGGCGGTCATACGTGCGTTGGTGATGTATTCAACATACTGACATAAAATGTGTTTGTTTAAACCAATCATAGAGCCATCTTTGAATAAGTACTCTGCCCATTCTTTTTCTTGCTCTGCGGCTTCAACAAACATTTTAATGGCTTCTTCACGGCACTGCGCGGCAACAATCGCCATTTCAGGGTCGTCTTTACCATCTTGCATAATGTTCAAAATATGCTGCGTACCCGACAGGTGAAGTGCTTCATCACGTGCTATTAGCTTGATGATTTTAGCGTTACCTTCCATTAATTCACGCTCAGCAAAGGCAAACGAACACGCAAAGCTGACATAAAAACGAATGGCTTCAAGAATATTTACCGACATCATGGCAAGGTAAAGTTTCTTTTTAAGATCAAATAAGCTAATCACAACGGTTTGACCGTTAATTTCGTGCTTGCCTTCGCCATACAGGTTATAGAGCGACACGCCATTGATTAAATCATCGTAGTAGGTGGTTACCGCATCAGCACGTTCGCTAATTTTTTCGTTACTTACTATGTCATCAAAAATAAGTTCTGGTGACTGTGTAACGTTACGAATAATGTGGGTGTAAGAGCGACTGTGAATAGTTTCACTAAATGCCCATGTTTCTATCCATGTTTCTAGCTCAGGAATAGACACAATAGGAAGTAGGGCAACGTTTGGCGAGCGGCCTTGTACACTATCAAGCAGCGTTTGATATTTTAAGTTACTTAAAAATATGTGCTTTTCGTGCTCTGGTAATGCTTGAAAGTCTAAACGGTCTTTACTTACGTCTACTTCTTCTGGACGCCAAAAAAACGAAAGTTGCTTTTCAATCAATTTTTCAAAAATAGGGTATTTTTGTTGATCGTAACGCGAAACGTTAACGGTTTGGCCAAAAAACATCGGCTCTTGCATTTGATCATTATGGTTACGACTAAAAGTAGTATAAGACATGTCTATCACTCAAAAAACTATCACTAAAACTATCAGGACAAAGCGGGCAAAGAGCCCGCTTTAAGTTTAACTATTAAATTTTACACGCGCCGCCTGCACAATCATCATCTTCCACTTCTGGAGTGTCGTCTTGTGCATCTGATGCGCCATCGCGGGTGTTATGGTAGTAAAGTGTTTTAACACCAAGCTTGTATGCACCTAGTAAGTCTTTTAATAAGACTTTCATAGGTACTTTACCGCCTTCGTATTTGTTTGGATCATAATTAGTATTGGCCGAAATAGTTTGGTCAATAAACTTTTGCATTATGCCCACTAACTGTAAGTAACCATCGTTTGATGGAATATCCCACAGTAGCTCGTAGTTATCTTTTAAGCGTTCGTACTCAGGAACTACTTGTTTTAAAATACCGTCTTTACTTGCTTTAACGCTAATGTGACCACGTGGTGGCTCAATACCGTTAGTTGCGTTAGAGATTTGCGACGATGTTTCTGAAGGCATTAATGCGCTAAGTGTTGAGTTACGCATGCCGTGCTCTTTAATGCTGGCACGTAATGAATCCCAATCTAAGTGCAGTGGCTCATCACAAATTTTATCTAAGTCACGTTTGTACGTATCAGTTGGCATAATACCTTGAGAGTACGTTGTTTCGTTAAACTTAGGACACGCGCCACGCTCTTTAGCCAGCTCGTTTGATGCCTTCATTAGGTAGTATTGAATTGCTTCAAACGTTTTGTGAGTCAGTGCATTAGCACTGCCATCTGAGTAACGCTTACCATTTTTAGCAAGGTAGTAAGCGTAGTTAATTACGCCTATTCCTAACGTACGACGGCCCATAGTGGCATTACGTGCAGCCGGTACTGGGTAGTCTTGGAAATCAAGTAGGTTATCAAGTGCACGTACTGCAAGCTCTGCAAGCTCTTCAAGTTCATCAAGTGACTCAATAGCGCCTAGGTTAAATGCAGATAGCGTACAAAGTGCAATTTCGCCTTCTTCATCGTTTACGTTATTTAACGGCTTAGTTGGCAATGCAATTTCTAAACATAAGTTAGATTGGCGAATTGGCGCAACTTTAGAAATAAACGGGCTGTGCGTATTACAGTGATCCACGTTTTGTAAATAAATACGACCTGTGCTGGCACGCTCTTGTGCGAACATTGAGAAAAGCTCAATCGCTTTAATACGCTTTTTACGAATAGACTCGTCTTGCTCGTATTTTACGTATAACGCGTCAAACTCGTCTTGGTCTTCAAAGAATGCATCGTAAAGGCCAGGCACATCTGATGGGCTAAATAATGTAATGTAGTCGTCTTTAATTAAACGAGAATACATTAGTTTATTAAACTGTACGCCGTAATCTAAATGACGAACACGGTTATCATCAACACCACGGTTATTTTTAAGTACTAGTAGGTTTTCTACTTCTAAATGCCAAAGCGGGTAGAATAACGTTGCAGCACCGCCACGTACACCACCTTGCGAGCAGCTTTTAACTGCTGTTTGAAAGTGCTTATAAAAAGGAATACAACCTGTGTGGTACGCCTCACCATTACGGATATGGCTACCTAATGCACGAATACGGCCGGCGTTAATACCAATACCTGCACGTTGTGAAACGTACTTAACAATGGCAGATGATGTGGCGTTAATTGAATCAAGGCTGTCGCCACATTCAATAAGTACACACGAGCTAAACTGACGCGTAGGTGTACGCACACCCGACATAATTGGCGTAGGTAAGGAGATTTTAAACGTTGATACTGCATCGTAAAAACGTTTGATGTAGTCAGTACGCGTTTCGCGCGGGTAGTCAGAAAATAAACTCGCAGCCACTAAGATATATAAAAACTGAGCGCTTTCGTAAATCTCACCCGTTACTCGGTTTTGTACCAGGTATTTACCTTCAAGCTGCTTTACTGCTGCGTAGCTAAAGTTAAGATCGCGCGAATGATCAAGATAAGCATCTAGCTCGTCAAGCTCTTGTTCTGTGTAATCAACAAGTAAGTGAGCGTCGTAGCGTTTGTCTTCAACCATTTTTGTAACATGGTCAAATAAACGTGGTGGCTCAAACTGGCCATACGCTTTTTTACGTAAGTGGAATACAGCTAAGCGGGCAGCTAAGTACTGGTAGTCAGGCGACTCTTTTGAAATTTGATCGGCTGCTGCTTTAATGATGGTTTCGTGAATGTCTTTTGTACGAATACCGTCGTAAAATTGAATGTGTGACTTTAATTCAACCTGTGAAACCGATACGTTGTTTAAACCTTCGGCGGCCCATTCAATAACGCGATGGATCTTATCAAGATCTAAAGGCTCTTTACGCCCGTCACGCTTGCTTACAGATAACTGTTGGTTCATAGCTTTGCCTGTATTCCTTGGGAATTGTGTATTTTGACCAATGCTTTATACCTCGCCAAAGCAAGGTACGTATTCATTTATTATAAGTTTCACCGTATTGGCGAATTTAATTGAATAACATTTGGCCACAATATCTGGTGTTGTTCAATTTAGAGATCACAAGATAGTGTGGTCTGAGCTGATTTGCAAGGGACATAATTGCCCCTATTTGTGGATAACTTTGGGATAACGTATTTGTGTTAGTAGTCACTCACCTTCGAACAATCATTTAAGTTGAAATAGCTAAAAATCAACTAATGATCTGCTAAATTTACGCATTTTGAAAATAAATTTCGACTGCTTTTTTTATCATCAAGCTTTGCATAAAAACTAACACAATCACAATATATAGTGTTTAAAAATTTACATGACACTATATATGGTTAAAAGCATCAATGGGGCTGTGCCAGTTAAAATCGGCTTCCCAGCCCTTGGCCTCATCAATACTTGGTATATAGCCCCAAAGCGCTGTTGCTGTGTGCATACCTGCGGCTTTACCTGCTTCTATATCACGTTGAGCATCACCTATGTATAAGCAACGTTTAGGATCTACGTTCATCAGTTTTGTACAGTGTAGTAAGGGTAAAGGTGATGGTTTAGCCTCGGTGAGCGTATCGCCACTGATCACAACGTGTGCATTTTTTAAAGCGGGTATAGCAGCCACTAATGGATCGGTTAAAAAACCGGGCTTATTAGTCATTATTCCCCATTTTATACCTTGGTTCTCAAGGGCTATGAGTAATGATTCTATGCCTTCAAAGCAGCGGGTGTGTGTCGCTAGGTTTTGGCTGTAGTGGCTGACTAACTGTTTTATACGTTCAGTTTGAGCTTGCGATGCCCATTGCGCTTTAAAGCCAAGTTCAAGCAATGCGCCGGTGCCATTAGACGCTACTTTTCTATACGCTTCAGGCGTAACTTGCGCAACACCTTCACTTTTAAGTACAGCATTTAAAGCAGCACCTAAATCGTCTGCCGTATCAAGCAAGGTGCCATCTAAATCAAATAAGAAAGCGTCGTACTCAAAAGGAGTTAAGGGGGTATGAGAGCTAGCCATTACGCTAACTTCTCAAAATGAAGAATATAATTAACACTCACATCTGTATTTAGTGAATACTGCTTAGAAAGCGGGTTGTAGCCCAGGCCAGCACTGGCACGTACTTTTAAACCGGCTTGTTCAGCCCATGCAATAAGTTGTGCAGGTTTGATAAATTTGTTGTGATCGTGTGTGCCCTCAGGCACCATTTTTAACAGCTTTTCAGCACCTACAATAGCAAACAAGTAAGCTTTAGGCGTTTTATTTAGGGTTGAGAAAAAAACATCAGCCCCTGGCTTGGCAAGCTCTGCGACTGCATGAATAATAGAAGCAGGGTCAGGTACGTGCTCTAGCATTTCCATACAGGTTATTACATCAAAGCGAGCAGGGTGCTGGGTTGCAAATTCTTCTGCAGGTACTTTTATATAGTCAATATTTACACCGGTTTCTAGGCTATGAAGCTTTGCTACGGTGAGTGGCTCTTGGCCCATGTCTATACCGGTTACGTGTGCGCCCATGCGTGCCATGCTTTCGCTAAGAATGCCGCCACCACAGCCTACATCGAGTGTTTCTTTATCAAATAAGCCTTGGGTTTTGTTAGCCACAAAGTCTAATCGTAATGGGTTAATTTCGTGAAGAGGTTTAAACTCTCC
This sequence comes from Pseudoalteromonas sp. S327, assembly GCF_005886415.1. Lineage (NCBI taxonomy): Bacteria > Pseudomonadati > Pseudomonadota > Gammaproteobacteria > Alteromonadales > Pseudoalteromonadaceae > Pseudoalteromonas > Pseudoalteromonas sp. S327. The sequence continues at coordinate 156,535 of NZ_PNDP01000035.1, forward strand.
GTCTTGGTCCCACCATCGCTCTGCAATGGCTTCAAATTTTGCTATTTCTGCGTTATCTACATTTTGATGTTCGGTCATAAAATACTTCCTCGTCAATCTGAGGCCATTATATAGGGCTAAATTGATAAATCGCAAAGTTTTGCGCCTGTAAATTTAAATTAATTGTGATAGCATGGTCGCTTAGAAATAATAACAAATACTCTTGGCGCCTAATACCGGGTTGCTAAGAGCTGATACTGAAGGAATGTGATATCAAATGACTGATCTCGCCAATGAAATTCTGCCAGTCAATATTGAAGACGAGTTAAAAAACTCCTACCTTGATTACGCAATGAGCGTAATTGTAGGACGTGCATTACCAGACGTACGTGATGGTTTAAAACCTGTTCACCGCCGCGTTTTGTTTGCAATGAACGAGCTTAGTAATGACTGGAATAAGCCTTACAAAAAATCGGCCCGTGTGGTCGGTGACGTAATCGGTAAATACCACCCACACGGCGACAGTGCAGTTTATGACACCATCGTGCGTATGGCACAGCCATTCTCACTACGTTATATGCTTGTAGATGGCCAAGGTAACTTCGGTTCGGTTGATGGTGATTCAGCAGCGGCAATGCGTTATACAGAAGTACGTATGGCAAAAATGTCGCATGAGTTATTAGCCGATCTTGAAAAAGAAACGGTTGATTTCGTTCCTAACTACGACGGTACCGAACAAATTCCTGACGTTTTACCAACCAAAGTGCCTAACTTACTTGTTAACGGTTCATCGGGTATTGCGGTAGGTATGGCAACAAACATTCCACCTCATAACTTAACTGAAGTGGTTAATGGTTGTTTAGCGCTTATTCAAAACCCTGATTTAACGATTCATGAATTAATGGATTACATTCCGGGTCCTGATTTCCCAACGGCTGCTATTATTAATGGTAAAAAAGGCATTGAAGATGCTTATTTAACCGGCCGTGGTAAAGTGTACATGCGTGCACGCGCCGACATCGAAACCGATGAAAAAACAGGCCGCGAAACCATTATCGTGCACGAAATTCCTTATCAGGTTAACAAAGCACGCTTAATTGAAAAAATTGCTGAGCTTGTTAAAGATAAAAAAATTGAAGGCATTAGCGCACTACGTGATGAATCAGATAAAGACGGTATGCGTATCGTTATTGAGATCAAACGTGGTGATGTAGGTGAAGTTATCCTCAACAACTTATATTCACAAACTCAGTTACAAACTGTGTTTGGTATGAATATGGTTGCATTAATTAACAACCAACCTAAGTGTTTCAACTTAAAAGAAATGCTTGAAGAGTTTGTTATTCACCGCCGTGAAGTGGTTACACGCCGTACCGTATTTGATTTACGTAAAGCGCGCGACCGTGCTCATACCCTTGAAGGTTTAGCAATTGCGCTTGCCAACATCGACCCAATTATTGAGCTAATTCGTAAATCGCCAACCCCAGCAGAGGCTAAAGTAGCCTTAACAGCTCGCCCATGGGATTTAGGCAACGTACAAGCTATGCTTGAAAAAGCAGGCGAAGACAACGTAGCACGCCCAGATTGGCTGGCAAGTGAGCTGGGTATTCGCGATGGTCAGTACTATATTTCTGAGCAGCAAGCACAAGCAATTCTTGATTTACGTTTACACAAACTAACCGGTCTTGAGCATGAAAAAATCTTAGCAGAGTACCAATCGCTGTTAGATTTAATTGCTGAGCTACTACACATTTTAGCTAGCCCTGAGCGTTTAATGGAAGTTATTCGTGATGAGTTAGTAGAAATTAAAGAGCAATATGGTGATGAGCGTCGTACAGAAATTAACGCGGCAGCGCACGATATTAGCCTTGAAGATTTAATTAACGAAGAAGATGTTGTTGTGACCCTATCGCACGAAGGTTACGTTAAGTATCAGGCATTGTCTGATTACGAAGCGCAGCGCCGTGGTGGTAAAGGTAAGTCAGCAACGAAGATGAAAGATGAAGATTTCATTGAGCGTCTTTTAGTGGCTAATACCCACGATACCATTTTATGTTTCTCTACTGCGGGTCGTTTGTACTGGCTTAAAGTATACCAGTTACCACTGGCTAGTCGCGCCGCCCGCGGTAAGCCAATTGTTAACTTACTGCCACTTGAAGATGATGAGCGCATTACTGCTATCTTACCTGTACGCGAGTACGAAGAAGATAAATACATTTTCATGGCAACTGCATTTGGTACTGTGAAGAAAACACCACTAACGGCATACAGCCGTCAACGTGCAAGCGGTATTATTGCGGTAAACCTTAACGAAGGCGATAGCCTAATTGGGGTTGATATTACCGACGGTAGCAACGAAATTATGTTGTTTACTGATGCAGGTAAAGTGGTACGCTTTAAAGAAGCGGAAGAGTCTGCTGTTGTTGATGAAAACGGCAACCCGGTACTTGACGAAGAAGGCAACCCTGAAATTCGTTTCAAAGGTGTTCGCCCTATGGGTCGTACTGCTACCGGTGTTCGTGGTATTAAAATGGCCGACGATCAACGCGTAGTGTCGTTAATTGTGCCTAAGTCTGATGGTGCTATTTTAACTGTGACTGAAAACGGTTACGGTAAACGTACTCAACTTGAAGATTACCCATCTAAGAGCCGTGCAACACAAGGTGTTGTATCTATTAAGGTGAGTGAGCGTAATGGCGCAGTAGTTGGCGCTGTACAAGTTGACGACAACGACGAAATAATGATTATTTCAAACCGTGGTACGCTAGTACGTACCCGCGTTAATGAAGTATCGACGGTTGGACGTAACACCCAAGGTGTTATTTTGATCAGAACTATTGACGAAGAGCAAGTAGTTGGTTTACAACGTATCGAAGAGATTGAAGTTACAGACAGTGACTTAGTTGATATTGAAGACGTTGAAACGGTTGATACAGTAAATGAAGAAGCAACGGATGATAATCCACCTTCTGAATAACTGAAATTGAAAAAGCGGCTAAGGCCGCTTTTTTTAATCATGTTGAAAAAAATTAATAATCCTTTTTTGTTTATCAAAAGAGTTTAAATTACTGGAATGAGGCAAAGGTAATGAGTAAATATAATTTTTGTGCGGGGCCAGCTATGCTTCCACAAGCTGTTATGCAAAAAGCACAAAAAGAATTTTTAGACTGGCAAGACTTAGGCGTATCTGTGATGGAAATAAGCCATCGTAGTAAAGATTTTTTAGCGCTTACAGCAAAATGCGAAGCCAGCCTTCGTCGTTTAATGAACATTAGCGATGAATTTGAAGTGTTATTTATGCACGGTGGTGGCCGCGGTCAATTTAGCGCTGTGCCATTAAATTTACATCAAAATGGTAAAACGGCGGTTTACTGCGAGAACGGCGTTTGGTCTAAAAGTGCCACTGATGAAGCTAATAAATTTACTCAAACCCACTCAATCAACGTTAGAAATGACGCAAACGGGCTGTTTTCTATAAAAGAAGTGGCGCAGTGGGAGTTACCTGCAGATGCATCTTACATTCACTACTGCCCAAATGAAACAGTAGACGGCTTAGAGATTTTTGATGTGCCGAGCCACCCAACGGCACCTATTATTGCTGATATGTCATCGACTATTTTGTCGCGTGAAATTGACGTAAATAAATTTGATTTAATTTATGCCGGTGCACAAAAAAATATAGGTCCATCAGGTATAGCTATTGTTATTGTTCGCAAAACATTACTTGAGCGTGAAGGTTTAGCTAAACCAGGTATTTTAGATTACGCACTTGAAGCAAAACAAGGCAGCATGTTTAATACACCGCCTACTTTTGCATGGTATTTAGCAGCTGAAGTATTTGAATGGCTAGAGCAAAACGGTGGCGTTAAGGCAATGGAAGCACAAAATATTGCTAAAGCTAAGCTGCTTTATGACTTTATTGATGAATCGCCTTTTTATACTAATAAAGTAGCGACGCATTGTCGTTCGCGTATGAATGTACCGTTTTGGCTAAACGATGAAAGCTTAAACGAAAAGTTTGTAACGCAATCTAAAGAAGCCGGCTTACTTGCCCTAGAAGGGCACCGAATTGTAGGCGGTATGCGCGCAAGTATTTATAACGCAATGCCACTTGCAGGTGTGCAAGCCTTGGTTGACTTTATGGCGGCATTTGCAAAGGAGCACAGCTAATGGAACAACTTCGTTTAGAGCCTATTTCTCGTGTAAATGGCAGTGTGACCTTACCAGGGTCTAAAAGCCTATCAAACCGTATTTTATTATTAGCAGCGCTGGCTCAAGGGACTACCGTTGTAGAAAACCTGCTAGATAGCGATGATATTCGCCATATGTTGGGTGCATTAAAACTACTAGGTGTTAACGTAACGCTTAATGATGATCGTACTGTGGCAACCGTAGAAGGGGTTGGCGGTGTATTTAAAACCCAAAGTGAACCTTTATTTTTAGGCAATGCAGGTACAGCGTATCGTCCTTTAACCGCGGTACTCGCTGCTGTAGCTGGGGAGTATGAGCTTATAGGTGAGCCGCGCATGGAAGAGCGCCCAATAGGGCACTTAGTAGATGCACTACAAGCACTTGGCGGCGATATTACCTACACAAAACATAAAGACTACCCACCACTAAAAATAATTGGTGGGCAAATTAAAGGCGGTACTGTTGAAATTGATGGCAGTATTTCTAGCCAATTTTTAACAGCATTGCTAATGGCTGCCCCTTTATTTAGTGGTGATACGCAAATTACCATTAAGGGTACTTTGGTATCTAAGCCTTACATTGATATAACGTTAGATGTAATGGCGCGTTTTGGGGTGACTGTTGAGCACAGCGACTATACAACATTTAAAGTTAAAGGCGGCCAACAATACCAATCACTAGAGCGTATTATGGTGGAGGGGGATGCATCATCAGCGTCTTACTTTGTTGCGGCAGCGGCTATTGCCGGTGGCGAAATTGAAATTAAAGGCGTGGGCGCTAAATCAGTTCAAGGTGATATTGGTTTTGCTAAAGTGATGGAACAAGTTGGCGCTGAAATAAAATGGTATGACGAGCGTTTAGTTGTTCGCAAAGGTGAATTAAAAGGTGTAGATATTGACGCTAACGCTATCCCTGATGCGGCAATGACACTTGCTACGGTTGCTTTATTTGCTAAAGGGCCTACGGCTATTCGCAATATTTATAACTGGCGTGTAAAAGAAACCGACCGTTTATATGCTATGGCAACTGAACTTCGTAAAGTGGGTGCCGAGGTTGTAGAGGGTGAAGATTTTATCGAAATTACACCACCGAGTGCATTCAATGATGTGGCTATAGATACGTATGACGATCACCGTATAGCGATGTGTTTTGCAATGGTTGCCGTAGGCGGAAAGCCTATTACAATCAACGATCCTAAGTGTACATATAAAACTTTTCCAACCTTTTTCAAGGTTTTAGCATCAGTGAGTGAGTAGGTTTTTTATAAATAATTATAAAAAGTTACACACTAAAGCGGATCTATTTGCAGAAGTGACGTATAATATCGCGGTTTTATTTAGGTGTGCATTGCAGGAGGTTTTAAATGCAGGCGTTATTAATGCCCGTAATCACCGTTGATGGCCCAAGTGGTTCAGGTAAAGGAACTGTTTGTCGCTTGTTAGCCGACAAATTGGGGTGGGATGTATTGGATAGCGGCGCAATTTACCGTGTATTATCCCTTGCCGCACTTCATCACCAAATAGCATTAGACAACGAAGAAGCGCTTGTCCCGCTTGCTGCAAACTTAGATGTGCAGTTTTTGGTTGATAGCCAAACTAATGCTGGAAAAGTTATTTTAGAAGGCGAAGATGTAACCTCGACAATTCGTAATGAAGAGGTTGGGGCAGCTGCATCAAAAGTGGCTGCATTACCGCGTGTACGTGAAGCGTTACTTCGACGCCAGCGTGCGTTTAAAACCGAACGGGGCTTAATTGCTGATGGCCGAGATATGGGCACCGTGGTTTTTCAAGACGCACCATTGAAAATATATTTAACCGCTAGTGCACAAGAACGCGCGCGCAGACGTTATGTTGAGTTGAATGAGCGTGGCCTTGATGTTACACTAAGTGGTCTATTACAGGACATTCAAGCTCGTGATGAGCGCGATATGAATCGCACCGTTGCGCCGCTTGTTCCTGCTGATGATGCAATTGAAATAGACACAAGCGAGCTTAACGCTCAGCAAGTGTTTGATAAAGTTATAACTTTAGTAGATATTGCTATCTCACAAGGCAAGCTTCCTAAACGAAGCTAAACACATTTTATGCACCAGCAGGACGCCAGTGCTATTTTAACAACCCCATGCAGCATGGTTGCTTATTGGTATTAATATATGAGACGTATATTCGTATGTCAGAAAATTTTGCGCAGTTATTTGAAGAAAGCTTAAAGGGTTTTGAAGCAGAGCAAGGCTCTATTGTTAAAGGTACAGTAATCTCTATCGAGAATAACATTGTACTTGTAGATGCTGGTCTTAAATCAGAAAGTGCTATCCCTGCAGAGCAGTTCAAAAATGCTGCTGGTGAACTAGAAGTTGCTGTAGGCGACGAAGTAGATGTTGCACTAGATGCAATCGAAGACGGTTTCGGTGAAACTATCCTTTCTCGTGAGAAAGCGAAGCGTCACGAAGCGTGGATCCGTCTTGAGAAAGCATGTGAAGAGCAAGAGACTGTTACTGGTGTTATCAACGGTAAAGTTAAAGGCGGTTTCACAGTTGAAGTTGATTCAATCCGTGCTTTCCTACCTGGTTCACTTGTTGATGTTCGTCCAGTACGTGACACAACTCACCTTGAAGGTAAAGAGCTTGAATTTAAAGTAATCAAGCTTGACCAAAAACGTAACAACGTTGTTGTTTCACGTCGTGCAGTTATCGAATCTGAAAACTCACAAGAACGTGAAGAGCTTCTTGCTAACCTTGTTGAAGGTCAAGAAGTTAAAGGTATCGTTAAGAACCTTACTGACTACGGTGCATTCGTTGACCTTGGTGGTGTTGATGGTCTACTACACATCACTGATATGGCGTGGAAGCGTGTTAAGCACCCTTCAGAAATCGTTAATGTTGGCGACGAAATCGCAGTTAAAGTTCTTAAATTCGACAAAGATAAAACTCGTGTATCTCTAGGCCTTAAACAGCTTGGCGAAGATCCATGGGCAGCTATCGCTGGTCGTTACCCAGAAGGTTCTAAGCTTTCTGGTCGTGTAACTAACCTTACTGATTACGGTTGCTTCGTAGAAATCGAAGAAGGCGTTGAAGGTCTAGTTCACGTTTCTGAAATGGATTGGACTAACAAGAACATCCACCCTTCAAAAGTTGTTTCACTAGGTGACACTGTTGAAGTTATGGTTCTTGAAATAGACGAAGAACGTCGTCGTATTTCTCTTGGTCTTAAGCAATGTATTGCTAATCCTTGGCAGGAATTTGCTCGTCTACAAAACAAAGGCGACCAAGTTACTGGTAAGATCAAATCAATCACTGACTTCGGTATCTTTATCGGTCTTGACGGTGGTATTGATGGTCTTGTACACCTTTCAGACATTTCTTGGAACACGCCTGGCGAAGAAGCTGTACGTGAATTCAAGAAAGGCGACGAAATCACTGCTATCGTATTGCAAGTTGACCCAGAGCGTGAACGTATCTCTCTAGGTGTTAAGCAAATCGAAGCTGACCCGTTCAATAACTACCTTGATGCAAACAAAAAAGGTGCTATTGTTAAAGGTAAAGTGACTGAAGTTGATGCGAAAGGCGCAACTGTAGAGCTTATCGAAGGCGTTGAAGGTTACATCCGTGTAGCTGATATCGCTCAAGAGCGCGTTGAAGATGCAACAACTGTTGCTTCTGTAGGCGACGAAATCGAAGCTAAATACGTTGGCGTTGATCGTAAGAACCGCACTTTAAGCTTATCTGTTAAAGCTCTTTTCGAAGCAGAAGAGAAAGAAGTACTAGAGAAGCTTAAGAAAGAAGAGCCAGTGTTTGAAAACGCAATGGCAGCTGCTTTCGCAAATGCACAAAAAGACTAATTACTAATTAGTTTTTAATTGGAAGGGCAGTTTTGCCCTTCCACTATTCTCTTTAAGGAAACGCTATGACTAAGTCAGAACTGATAGAAACACTTGCCGAACAGCACGCACACGTTCCAGTGAAAGATGTTGAAAATGCAGTAAAAGAAATTCTTGAACAAATGGCCGGCTCATTATCTACTTCAGATCGTATTGAGATCAGAGGTTTTGGTAGTTTCTCTTTGCATTACCGCGCTCCTCGCACAGGTCGTAATCCTAAGACTGGCGATACAGTAGAGCTTGATGGTAAGCATGTACCTCATTTTAAACCAGGCAAAGAATTACGCGACCGCGTAAACGAGAGTATTGCCTAGTTAACCAGTTGGAGTAGTTACTTGTTTAAGGTATTAAAAATTATTCTGGTTGTACTATGCCTATTTTGCGCATTTTTATTGGGTTCTCAAAATCCACAATTAGTACAAATCAATTATATTATTGCCAGTAATACCTTGCCACTCGCTGTAATAATAAGTATCTGCTTTATACTGGGTGTAATAATAGGGTGTTTTATTAGCTTTAAATTGTTTTCTAAATTAAAGTGGCAAAATTACCGCTTAAAAAAACAATTAGGGCCAGAAAAAAATAATAGTAAGCTTATTGCTGATAAAGACACCTAATCATGATTGAGCTTTTGTTTTTACTACTGCCTGTTGCTGCCGGTTATGGCTGGATTATGGGCAAAAATAGTGCAAAAAACCAAGCTCATCAACTCAATCGCCAAATCACTTCTGAATACAGTAAAGGCTTAAAATTTTTACTAGACAGAGAAGAAGATCAGGGCTTAGAGTATCTAATAAACCTATTAGAAGTGGCTGCTGACTCTGTTGACCACTATTCAACCCTTGCTACTATGTTTCGCCGAAGAGGTGAGCTTGACCGCGCAATAAAAATCCATGAACTCCTTTTAAAACACCCAAGCTTAAATGAACAACAAGCTGCCGCTAGCCGTTTAGAATTAGCTGAAGATTATATTATGGCCGGCTTATTAGACGGTGCAGAAGAGCATTTAGTGTGGCTTGTTAAAGCTGGGTATGAACAAGCACTTGACCCAATTATTACTTTATACTCGCAAACCCGAGAGTGGGAAAAGGGCATTAATATGTTCGAAGCCCATAGTGAGTTATTCGTTAAAGAGCAGCATTTTAAAGCAATTGCTAATTTTTACAGCGAAGCTGCCTTAAGCGAAAATAAACCACAATTAATGAACAAAGCCATTAGCTTAAATTACAAAGCGGTTCGCCCTTTATACGAATTAGGGTTATCGGCTTACACAAGTGAAGACTACGTAAAAGCAATTTACTATTGGCGTGAACTCGTTTGCCAATTTACGTTATTTGCGCCTTTGTTTATTGACCAGCTTGCACATAGTTATAAGCAGTTAAATTTAACACATCAGTTTCATGATTTATTATGTGACTTGCTCGATAAAGGCGGGGTGCTAATAAAAATAAAACATTGCCAAGCACTGTTAGAGCAGGGAAATACTAAACAGGCATTTGATTTTTTAACCGACAGCTTAAAACGTCAGCCTACGATTCGAGGTTTTAGCTTTTTACTACAGCTAATGGGTGATAAAAATCCAAATACCAAAGAAGTACTTGATGAAATTGATAAGCTAGTTACGTCTTATATAGCTACAAAACCAGACTTTCAATGCCAACATTGTGGTTTTACAAGCCACACTATTTATTGGAACTGCCCATCTTGTAAACATTGGGAAACCATTGTGCCAAGTAGAGGCCTAGACGGATTTTAATAACCCCCAACTATTTATAACTTTACTGCCATTCATTAGGATAGTTATGTCTTTAGAAGATACAAAAAAAGTTCTTATTGCCTTAGATTACGATTCACAAGACGCGGCTCTTAATTTTGTAAAAAAACTCTCACCAGATACGTGTCGCTTAAAAGTAGGCAAAGAAATGTTTACTTATTTTGGCCCTGCATTCGTTAAACAGTTAATCGATTTAGGTTTTGATGTATTTTTAGATTTAAAATTCCATGATATCCCTAATACAGTGGCAAAAGCGGTCACCGCAGCGGCTAATATGGGCGTTTGGATGGTAAACGTTCATGCATCAGGTGGTTTTGAAATGATGAATAAGGCAAAGCTTGCACTTGAAAAGTTTGGTAATAAAGCACCTTTATTAATTGCAGTGACAGTGCTAACCAGCATGGACGAAGCTGAACTAAAGCGTTTGGGTGTTGAAAAATCAGCGCAAGAACAAGTTATTCATTTAGCTAAATTAACAAAAGATGCAGGGCTTGATGGCGTAGTATGTTCTGCCCAAGAAGCGAAAGCGCTAAAAGCACAATTAGGTAGCGAGTTTAAGCTAGTTACTCCTGGCATTCGTCCGGCTGGTAGTGATGTGGGCGACCAAAAACGCATTATGACACCTAAGCAAGCTATTGAAGCGGGTAGCGATTACTTAGTGATTGGTAGACCGATCACACAATCGTCAGATCCGGTACAAACTTTATCCGATGTTAATAAATCACTAGTTTAAGTTAACAAAAAGCAATTATTTAGTGCTAAACCCCTTTTATGAATACATTTTTATGCTACATTAGTACTAAGAATGCAGTAAGGGGTTTATTTTGAAGTTAATTTTTGGATCTATTTTAATTGTTGTTGCAGGTTTTTCAGTAAATAAATATGTTTTTTCTAGTAAAGCTTATGATGGAGTAGCGACGATTACTGACTTAGTCGCAAATTACCCTGTCGATTTATTTGAATTTAAGCAAACCATGCATGGCTACGCACACCACTTATGCTATAAAAATGAAGAGCGCTTAACGCGCCAAAACGTAACTACGTCAGATTGCATTTCAAATCACGACGACAAACAAAGTGAATGTGAAAATAAAGTATTTAGGTTGGCGCCACTAAGTTTAGAAACCAAAGCTGAGATACTTGATTATTCAAAGCAATATACAGAATGTACGTTGCCGTATAAGCGTATTATGGGCTAATGCCTATTAGCAATTCCCTAATTATTTTTCAGGGGTAAACCTAGTGTTAGCTTTGTTTAATAATTTCATTTGCGCGAAGGTGAGGGCAGAAAATAGGGCAATATAAGTGCCGTTAGTGATAATAGCTAAATAACGTTTTTTATTCATCAAAACGTTTTATCATCTTTGAACAATCATTTAATTAGACTATTTAGAAAAAATTTAACTATAAGCGCCAACATAATATTAGCGCTTATAAATAGGTTTACGACTATTTTAAGCGGATAGATTTGGCTTCTATGTCTATCAAGCCTTGCTTAAATAAACCACCAATGGCTTTTTTGTAGTTAGCTTTACTAGTTGAAAATACTTTTTTGATAAGCTCAGGATCAGATTTATCACCAATGGCTAGTATGCCGCCTTCGTTTTTAAGCTTTTCCATTATTTTATCGCCAAGTTCACTTACTTTACCCATGCCTGGCTTTTCAAGTATAACGTCGATTTTTCCGTCTTCTCGTACTTTTTGAACAAACCCTTTAAGCTTTTGCCCTACAAATAAGTTTTTAAATACCATGTTGTAAAACACAACCCCAAAGTGAGACTCTTCAATAAGCACTTTGTAGCCAATATCTGTTTTACCAGCAACAATTAAATCAACTTCTTGAAGATGTGTGTACTCAGGCTCATCTTTTGATAAAAAGCGATTAAAGTTGCTTGATGCACAAATACGTTGGCTCGCATTATCTAAATATAAGCGAACTAAATAAGAATGACCTTCTTGCATACGTGGTTTTTGCTCGTTAAATGGAGCTAAAACATCTTTCTCTAGTCCCCAATCTAAAAAAGCGCCAATGCTATTTATTTCTTTAACACGAAGCAGTGCGTATTCACCTACTTGGGCATGGGGTTTTTTTACTGTTGCTGTAGGTAAACTGGCGTTATCTAAAAAGATAAAAACGCTTATGCTATCGCCAGCTTCAAGTTCATCTTTAATTTCGTGTTTTGGTAAAAACACTTCCCCTAAATCGTGGCCATCAAGGTAAGCACCTTCATTGCTCACTTCTTTTACAAATAAGGTTTGTGTTGTTCCTAGGTAACTCATAATTATTCCTGCTCAGGCTTTTTTTTACGGCGCATTGGTGAATTGCCATCAATGTTCATCGGGGCTTTTATAGGTGCAGCTGGTTTTTTAGGTTTTGCCTTGCGTTTAACTTGCGGCTTTTTCACCTGTGCAACTTTTTTAGTTTTTACAGCGGCTGTTGCAGGCTTTTTCTCTTTTATACCTTTAAATTTAGCTTTAAGGCCATCAACGCTTGCAAAAACCAGCTCGTCGTTCAAAAACGACTTAATTGCTAAGTAGCTTGCCCAGTCTTTAGGGCCTACTAGCGATAATGCATTACCTTTAAATCCGGCGCGACCTGTACGACCTATACGGTGTACATACTCTTCAGCGTGTTTTGGTAAATCAAAATTGATTACGTGCGTTACACTTAATAAGTCCAATCCTCGCGAAGCGACATCAGTGGTGATCAAAATTTTAAAGTTTTCGCGGCTAAACGAGTCCATGATCTCTAGGCGTTTGCTCTGTGTTAAATCGCCAGCTAAAGCCACCGATTTAAAACCTTTTGCATTTAATGCTTCACTTAAACGGCTGGTATCGGCACGGGTTGCTGTAAATATAATACATTGGCCAACATCATCTTGTTTTAAAAAATGCTCAAGTAACGCTTCTTTATGATCAAGGTGATCGGCTAAATAGAGTGTTTGTTTAATATCACTGTGTTGCTCGTTAGCGGCGCTCAGTGTAATTTGTTTTGGCTTTTTTAATAAATTACGCGATAGGGCATCTACTTGAGCGTGATCTAGTGTCGCTGAAAACAACAATGTTTGGCGCAAGCGGTGATTAGCTTGCTCGTTAATCATTTTCAGCTGTTCAGTAAAACCTAAGTCTAAAATACGGTCGGCTTCATCAAAAATTAATAGCTCTAACCCGCTTAATTGTAATGAGCGTTTTGTGATGTGATCGGCCAAACGCCCAGGGGTTGCCACAACAAAGTGCGGGTCGTTACGAAGGGCTTTAATTTGATCGTTAAAGTTCTCACCACCGAGTATTTTTACAGCTTTAATGTTTGTGCCCGCAATTAATAAACGCAATTGCGTAAATACTTGCGTTGCAAGCTCACGGGTTGGTGCAACGATGAGGACACGTGGATCGCGTTTACTGAGCGCTTTTTGTTTCATAACTCGCTGAACAGCAGGTAATAAAAACGCTAATGTTTTGCCCGACCCAGTTTTAGACTGAGCAAAAATGTCATGCCCTGCAAGTGCGGTAGGCACTGCATGTGCTTGAATATCTGTGGGCTGGGTGATCCCTTGATGTGCTAATTGTGTTTCAAGGCGAGTATCAATCCCAAGATCAGTAAAGTGCAAAGTCGTGTTCTCCAATGTGCAACTTAAATTAATGGCCGCATTATAGCTTACACAAGGGTTATGCCGACAGTAAAAACCATTCTAACGCGCTATTTTTTGCAATTAATCATAAAAAGCGTAAAATACGCGCCCCATATGCGCCGGATTTACGATTCGGTAAACGCCACTTAAGGCTATCAAAGCAAAATAGGAAGTAAAATGTCTGCTGTTCATAAAGATGATGTAACAAACGAGCACTTTGTAGTGTGTGCAATGTACAAATTTGTAGGTTTGCCAAATTTTGAAGCGCTACGTAAACCCCTTTTAGAGGTGATGGAAGCAAACGAAGTACGCGGTACTTTATTGCTTGCTGCTGAAGGTATTAACGGTACTGTATCGGCTAAGCGCGAAGGAATAGATAACTTACTTGCGTGGTTAGACACACAAGAAAACCTAAAAGACATAGTGACTAAAGAATCATACGATGATGAATGCCCGTTTTACCGCACTAAAGTAAAGCTAAAAAACGAAATTGTTACTATGGGCGTTGAAGGGGTTGACCCACTAAAAGTAGTGGGAAGCTATGTTAAGCCTAAAGAGTGGAATGCATTAATATCAGACCCTGAAGTTATTTTGATTGATACACGTAACGATTACGAAATTGAAATTGGCACTTTTCAAAATGCAGTCGATCCTAATACCAAAACTTTCCGAGAGTTCCCTCAGTGGGCTAAAGAAAATTTAGACCCAGAAAAACACAAAAAAGTAGCCATGTTTTGTACCGGTGGTATTCGCTGCGAAAAATCAACGGCTTACATGAAAGAGCAAGGGTTTGATGAAGTTTACCACCTTGAAGGCGGTATTTTAAAATACCTAGAAGAAGTGCCAAAAGAAGAAACAATGTGGGAAGGCGAGTGTTTTGTTTTTGATAATCGTGTAGCAGTAAATCATGATTTACAAAAAGGCTCTTACGATCAATGTCATGCGTGTCGTATGCCGATTACAGAAGAAGAAAAGCAAAAGCCAGAATACATGGAAGGTGTTTCGTGTCATCACTGTATTGATAATGTAACCGATGAGCAACGTGCTCGTTTTGCTGAGCGTCAAAAGCAAATAGAATTAGCACAAGCACGTGGTGAAGGGCACATTGGTAATGAAGCGCAAGCGGTTTTACAACAACGTAAAGAAGCTAAAAAAGCACAAAAAGAAGCCCAGCGCGGTAAATAATCTTTAACTACCTATTATCTACATAGCCCAGTTTATACTGGGCTTTTTTATTTATATAGCCACTTTTTAGTTTAATCCTGCCAGTATTTGTATAAATGCTTAGTCATTAGGCGCCTTTTTCAAAAATTAATTGGTATTACCAATTTAATTTCATCTTATAGTTTTGCTAATTTATCGTTCTATCCTACCTATTGATCAATCAGCTGTTAGACTTCGTAAGGTAATGGAAATAATAATTAATTAAGGTGTTACTTTGAAATCGCAAAACTTTTTAATCGGTGTGCTTAGTTCGCTGCTGTTTTTCAGCCTTCCTGCAATGAGCGCGAACGTTGTTGTACAAAAAATTGCCCTAGAAAGTGCAAAACAACAAGTGCGAGCGGTAGGAAATACAGAGGCAATACATTCGGTTGTAATGTACCCTGCAGTAGGCGATAGAGTAACAGGCGTTTTTTTTAAGCCAGGTGATAAAGTAAAAAAAGGCGATACTTTACTCGAACTTGATTCTCGTAGGCAAAAAGCAGCGCTTGATGAGGCTAAAATTAAACTTGCCGACACCCAGCGAATACTAAAACGATTAGAACAAAGTCAGGCCAAAGGCGCAGTGCCTAAAAGCGATGTTGATGATGCTAAAACCGTTGTAGAGCTTGCCAAAGTCACCCTCATACAGGCTCAAACTGAGCTTGAAGACAGAAAAGTAATTGCGCCGATAAATGGCATTATGGGTTTAACAGATGTTGAGGTAGGCGATAGAATAACCGAGCAAACGCCCATTGCCACAATAGATGACACAACAAGCCTGTACATAAATTTTAACGCACCAGAGTCGGCTATCAGTATGCTGCGTAATAAAAGCAGCTTAACGGTGTTTCCTTGGCAATCAGACACTGCCATTAACGCTGATATTGCCTATTTAGACTCACGCGTAGACCCACAAACTCGTACTTTACGTGTTAAAGCCAAGCTAAATAATGAAAAACAACAATTTTTACCTGGTATGAGCTTTAGAGTACATATTGAAGTGTTAGGCGAGCGTTTTGCTGCAGTTCCTGAGGCTGCATTACTGTGGGGGGCAACAGGTCCGTATGTATGGACCAGCGTTGATAAAAAAGCCACACGTGTTGATGTAAAAATAGAGCAGCGCTTGGCGGGGCGATTATTGGTTTCAGGGCCGTTAAATAAAGGCGATACTTTAGTAATTGAAGGGGTACAACGCTTACGTGCAGGCCAAGAGCTAAGCTTTAATTTACCCTTACAAGATTCGCAGGAGTAGGTATGAAACAGCAACCTATGATGCAAGACTTACCCTCAATGGCGATTCGCCGCCCAGTACTTGTTGTGGTGCTTAACTTGTTAATTATTATTGCAGGTATCGCTGCTATTGCGGGTGTTGAAGTAAGAGAGCTTCCTGATGTAGATAGACCACGTATTACGGTTTCGGCGCCATTTCCTGGTGGCTCGCCTGAGACCGTTGATACCGAAGTAACCAGCAAATTAGAAGGCGCAGTAGCGCGTGTAAGTGGCGTTAAATCAATACGCGCACAAAGTGAAGAGGGAAATGCTCGTATTGTGGTCGAATTTAGACCAGGCATAAATTTAGATGATGCCGCGAATGAAACGCGTGAGTCTGTTGCACGTGTAGAGCGAGACCTTCCAGAGGAAGTAGAGCGTGTTTCTATTATTAAAGCCGACAACGACGCCGAAGCAGTTGTATCTCTGACTGTTTCAAGTGAAAATTTATCGCTTGAAGCACTTACCGAGCGCGTAAATGTTGACTTAGCGCCGCAATTTTTAACTATTCCGGGTGTCGCAGATGTACGCTTAAACGGTGATAGAGAACGAGTATTAAGAGTACGAATTGACCCGCTAAAACTAAGTAGCTTTAATTTAACAGTGCCCGATGTAGCACAAGTGCTTAGCCAAGCGCCGTTTGATGTGCCAGCAGGGAGTTTAAAGTCAAACGATCAGCAAATTATTGTACGTGCCGATGCAACCTCTATTACTCCAGAACAAGTTGGCGATATTATAATACAAGGCGATACCCGAATTAGTGATATTGCAGCTGTGTATTTTGGCCCTGCCGATCCGCGCTCTATGGTAAGGCTAAACGGTAAGCCCGTTATTGGTATGGAAATTATTCGACAAGCACAATCAAATACAATTGAAATATCAGATGAAGTGCTAAAGCTTATTACAAGTATGCAAACACGCTTTCCAGAAATGGAATTTACACTTACCTCCGATGACGCACAATTTATAAGAAGCTCAGTAGATGAAGTAATTTACTCTTTATTACTTACAGTATTGTTAGTGGTTGTCACTTTGTGGGTATTTATTGGCTCTTGGCGCGCCACTTTAGTGCCTGCTTTTGCTATTCCTGTTGCTTTAATAGGTTCTTTAGCACTTATATGGGCACTGGGTTTTTCAATAAATATTTTAACCTTGTTGGCGCTTGTATTAGCCACTGGCTTAATTGTTGATGATGCCATAGTAGTAAGTGAAAATATTCAGCGCCAGCGGGGGCTAGGTTTAGGGCGTCGGGCAGCTGCTGTAATAGGCACGCGCGAAGTGTTTTTTGCTGTTGTAGCAACCACGGCTGTACTTGCCGCTGTATTTATACCTATTGCGTTTTTACCCTCTACTGCGGGTCGCTTATTTAGAGAGTTTGGTGGAGTACTTGCCGGTGCGGTAATTATATCAAGCTTTGTGGCACTTTCATTAGTGCCTGCTCTTACATCCAAATTAAAGTTAAAGCAGGGCGGTTTTCACCCATTTGCTAAACTAGGCCATTGGTTGGGTGGTATTTATACAAAAACAATTCATAAAGTGCTTAACCATGCATGGCTTACGTTTGCGCTCTGTTTATTGGTTGCAGCAGGCTCAGGGGCGTTGTACGCCAGTTTAGACAGCGAGCTTTTGCCAACAGAAGACCGAGGAAAAATTCGTATATTTGCACGCGGCCCAGATGGTGTAGGGCTAAACTTTATGGATAGGCAAGCGATAAAAATGGAAGATATTTTACTTCCGTTTGTCGATAGCGGCGAAATTGAGTCAATTTATACTGTGGTAGGCCAATGGGACCCTAATATTGTGTTTATTACTGTGCCATTAAAGCATTGGGATGAGCGCCATTTTAGCCAACAAGAAATTATTAATAAGATACGCCAGCCACTTGGCGATATTCCAGGAGCACCGGCTTACCCAGGTGGGGCAAATAGTTTAAATTTACGTGGTCAAGGGGGAGGTGTTGAAATAGCGTTGCTTGGGCAAGATTATTTGCAAATATTTAAAGCGGCTCAGCAGTTTTCTGCGGCATTAGAAAAAGCCGTTCCTGAGGTGGCACCTGTGCGTATTTCTTATCAGCCATCGCAACCACAGCTTAGAGTAAATATAGACAGACGCCGTGCACAAGAGCTCGGTGTATCGCTAAACGACATTGCCATTACCTTGCGCGCAGCAATAAATGGCGACGATGTAGAAGATTTAAACATTGGCGATCAGTCTGTGCCAATTATGCTCCAAGCGCAAAACCAAACCATAAACAGTCCAAGTGATTTGGCTAATTTATACATCAGAGCGGGTAATAGCAGTTTAGTACCGTTAAGTAGTGTGGCCTATATTTCTGAAGAAGGCGTGGCTGCAGAGCTTGAGCGTCATGCCCAGCGCCGCTCAATAGAGCTCAGCATGGAGTTGCCAGAATCGTTAACCATTGCTGCTTTAGTAGAGCAAATAAAAACGGTGTCTGAGCAATCGTTAGAGCCAGGTATTGCACTTGCGTTTAAAGGCGAAGCGCTAACGTATGAAGAAACATCCAGCGAAGTACTTGTAACTTATGTACTTGCTTTTTTAATTGTATTTTTAGTATTGGCTGCTCAATTTGAAAATGTAAATAGTGCCATTGTGGTTATGATAACCGTTCCCTTTGGTATTACCTCGGCCATATTAGCGCTTTATTTAACCGGCACGTCGTTAAATATTTACTCTCAAATTGGTTTAGTGATGCTGATAGGCTTAATCGCTAAAAACGCAATTTTGCTTGTTGAATTTGCAGACCAATTACGCGATCAAGGTTTAACGGTCAGAAAAGCCGTCGAGCGAGCTGCGCTGGTACGTTTACGCCCAATTACGATGACCCTTATATCTACATTACTTGGAGCATTGCCGTTAATTCTATCTTCGGGCGCAGGGGCTGAGGCCCGAAATGCAATTGGCTGGGTGGTGTTTGGCGGCTTAGCACTTGCGGTGTTGTTTACGCTTTATCTTACTCCGGTAATTTACTTAGGCTTAGCACGCTTTACCACGCCAAGGGGGGATGAATCTAAGCAGCTCGCACAAGAGCTTGAAAAAATAGACTAACCTTAAAGCCATGCCCAGCAACGTTTTTAAATTAAAAGTCTGCTGGGTGTGGTTATGGCTTGATTGGCACTACTTGTTTGTTAAGATAGCCACTTAAGCATATACATGCCTTTTTGTGTGGCCACAAGGAATCCCCAATGCAAGCCGAACAAGTTGAAATTGCGCAGTTTTTAGCGCAGCACCCGCCATTTGATGACTTACCGACAAACGCTTTAAACGAGCTTGCGCAACAAGTTGAGGTAGCTTACTACCGCTCGCAAACTGATATTTTAACGTTAGGCCAAGACATCGCTGATTTATTTATAATTCGCAGTGGCTCTGTGGAAATTTATCGTCGTAATAATGAGCTTTATAACCGCTTAGATGTGGGCGGTATTTTTGGCCAAATGGGCTTGTTGATGAATCGTAAAGTGCGCTTTCCTGCAAAGGCGCTCGAAGACACCCTAGTGTACTGTATTAACTTTACGCTGTTTAACCGTTTTTGTGACGAGTTTGACGGCTTTGCTGATTATTTTGAAGCCGATGGCAATGTACGCCTTCGCCAAGCGTTAGTTGAGCAAGCCGACAGCAACGATTTAACAACCGCCAAAGTTAAATCACTCATTCACCGCGATGTGGTAACGCTAAGTACGCAAACCACCATACAAGATGTGGCTAAAGTAATGACAGAAGAAGCGGTATCTTCTGTGTTAGTTACCGATTTAGACAAACCAATAAGCGACGACCCAGAAGAAGACGATGGGCAAATTGTAGGCATTATTACCGACCGCGATATACGCACAAAAGTGGTAGCCGAAGGCCTTGGGCTTGATGTTACCGCAGATAAAATTATGTCGACTAATCTTGTATTGCTTGATTCAAATGCCTATGTATTTGAAGCCGTCCTTGCCATGCTGCGCGACAACTTGCACCACTTACCTGTGGTACAAAAGCGCCGACCCATTGGTGTTATTTCGCTATCCGATATTTTAAGGTACGAGTCGCAAAGTAGTTTACTCTTGGTACGCGGTATTTTAGCGCAGCAAACCATTGAAGATTTAGCACATTACGCGCGCCAGCTGCCCAATGTATTTGTACGTATGGTAAACGAAGATGCTAATTCACATATGATTGGTACGGCAATGGCGGTAATAGGGCGTACTTTTAAACAGCGCTTATTAGTACTGGCTGAAGAAAAATATGGCCCGCCGCCAGTACCTTACTGTTTTATAGCGTTAGGCTCTATGGCGCGAGACGAACAACTTATTGTAACAGATCAAGATAACGCGCTTATTTTGGATGACAATTACGATGATGAAAAACACAACGAGTACTTTCAAAATATTTCTGATTTTGTGTGTGATGGCTTAGCGCAATGTGGTTATACCTATTGCAGCGGCGAAATTATGGCCTCGTTTAAAAAATGGCGTAAAACACGCTCGCAATGGTTTGATCAATTCTCACAGTGGATAGCCTTACCTAAACCACAAGCACTGCTTAACAGCTCAATATTCTTTGATTTAGATGGGGTGTGGGGTAAAACAAAATGGGCCGACGAGCTTAAAATTTTTAT
This sequence comes from Pseudoalteromonas sp. S327, assembly GCF_005886415.1. Classification (NCBI taxonomy): domain Bacteria; kingdom Pseudomonadati; phylum Pseudomonadota; class Gammaproteobacteria; order Alteromonadales; family Pseudoalteromonadaceae; genus Pseudoalteromonas; species Pseudoalteromonas sp. S327. The sequence goes on from NZ_PNDP01000035.1 coordinate 177,074, forward strand.
TGCTAAGCAAAGTAAACAAAACCGGGTGTTTTTAGCAAATATGGCTGCCAATGCCCGAAACCGTACACCGCCACTTGGGTTTTTTAAAGGCTTTGTGCTTGAACATAACGGCCAGCATAAGCGCTCAATGAACTTAAAACGCAGAGGCACCGCGCCGCTTTCTGATGTGATAAGAGTGCATGCACTGGCGATAGGCTCTCGTAAGCAAAATTCGTTTGAACGCCTTGAAGATATTATTGAATCGCGCCTGTTACCTGAGGGTAAAGCACAGGATTTACGTGACGCGTTAGAATACATTGCCATGATGCGAATTCGCCATCAAGCATGGCAAATAGAGCAAGAAGAAGAGCCCGATAACGACATCGACCCGCATTTACTTTCGCCGTTTGAGCAACGCAATTTAAAAGAAGCGTTTGCCATACTCGAAAAAGCACAAAGCTACTTAAAGTTTAGCTACTCAGCCAATGCGGGTGTTAAGTAGCGAATGGCTAAGCAATCGTATTTTGACTGGCAGGCTCACTATAAATCACTGGCTAAAAACGCTAAAAATGAGCATTTAAAAGCGTTTTATCAGCACGCTTATGGTGATACGCACACGCCCATAAAAGACATTTCGTTTGTGGCTCTTGATTTTGAGACAACCGGTCTAAATAGTGAGGTGGACGATATAGTCAGTATTGGCTTAGTCCCCTTTACAATGCAAAGAGTGTATTGCACGCATGCCAAGCATTGGGTAGTACAGCCTCGTAAAAGCTTAAGTGAGGAGTCGATTGTTATTCATGGTATTACGCATTCAGAAGTGGATGATGCTCCCGATTTAACCTCCCGACTAGGGCCGCTACTTAATGCACTTAGTGGTAAAGTCGTGGTGGTGCATTATGCAGCGATAGAGCGGCACTTTCTAAACAATGCATTACTTGCGAGAATTAACGAAGGGATCCAGTTTGCATTAGTCGATACCATGGAAATTGAGCAACGAGCGTTGCGCGCCCGCCAAGGCTTAATAGGGCGTTTGTTTAATCAAAAGGTAGGCTCACTTAGACTCACAGATTGCCGCAGCCGATACTCTTTGCCTGCTTATCATAATCACAATGCGCTAACTGATGCATTAGCCACAGCAGAGCTGTTGATTGCACAGCTGCAATACCATTACCGCGATGATACGCCACTGGCTGAATTACTAAGTTAAATCTATTTTTAAATTTTAGCGAATGCAATACAGGTTTAAATTATTAACCAGCGTTTAGCTTAGCCAATAAAAAACGCCGCATATTATGCGGCGTTTTTTATTGTTTACTGGCAAGCGACTAATTATTTAACAGCGCGAGGCTCAGTACGTAATCCTAATAATAGGCTTACACACATTAGTAGTAACACTAAAGTAAACGGAAGACCTGTTGAAACAGCACCCGCTTGTAATGCTTGAATCGCCTCTGTACCGCCAATCCATAATAGAGCAGCAGCAATAGAGCCCTCAACCGTAGCCCAAAAGATGCGTTGTGGTACTGGCGCATCCACTTTACCGCCTGCTGTAATTGAGTCGATAACTAATGAACCCGAGTCAGAAGAGGTAATGAAAAACACTAATACTAAAACCACAGCTAGGAACGAAAGCACGCTCGACATAGGCAGTTCGTCTAGCATTTGGAACATCGCCATAGGCACATCGGTTAAACCGTTTACGCCTAAGCTACCAACACCTTGAACAACTTGGTCTATTGCAATGCCGCCGTAAATAGACATCCATAAAATAGTAACCGCAGTAGGAATTAATAATACAGCGATTAAAAACTCTCTAATTGTACGACCACGAGAAACGCGCGCGATAAACATACCTACAAACGGTGACCACGAAATCCACCATGCCCAGTAAAATACAGTCCAACCGTGCATCCATGTTTCGTCTTCACGGCCATGTGGGTTGCTCAGTGGAATAATATTTTCAACATAACCCATAACCGTATTTGGTACGTTACCGATTGCCACAGCAAAGCCAACTAAACCAACAAACAGGAGTAAGGCAAATGCAATAAGCATGTTTATATTACTAAGAACCTTTACGCCGCCATCAATGCCGCGTACTACTGAGATAATAGCTAGTAAGGTAACGCCAATAATAACCAATAATTGTGCACCTACGCCGCCATCAGTTCCAAATACATGATTAATACCTGCAGAAGCCTGCTGCGCGCCTAAACCTAACGAGGTTGCAAGGCCAAACAAAGTGGCAAGCACGGCAAGAATATCAATAATATGACCAGGCCAGCCCCAAGCTCTGTCGCCTAATAGTGGATAAAAAATTGAACGGATTGATAAAGGAAGACCTTTATTATAAGTAAAAAACGCAAGTGAGAGCGCTACAACGGCATAAATAGCCCACGGGTGAAGACCCCAGTGAAACATGGTTGCACCCATTGCTACTTTTGCAGCCTCTGGCGTATTTGCGGTTACATTAAGTGGGGTTTCGTACCAGCCAGTAAAGTAAGCTACAGGCTCTGCAACACCCCAAAACATTAACCCAATACCCATACCTGCGGCAAATAACATGGCAAGCCATGACATACGCGAGTGTGTTGGTTTAGCACCTTCTCCGCCTAAACGAATGTTCCCATAGGGCGATACAATTAATGCCAAACAAAATATAACAAAGAAGTTTGCTGCCCACATAAAAAACGCATCAAAGTTATTTATTATATCGAGCTTAATACCATCAAGCGTTGCTTTGGCTGTTTGCGCATCCGAAACGAGAATGGCGACTAAAAAGATGACAATCAAACCGGCACTAATACCAAAAACAGGATTATGTATATCAAATCCCCATTTTTGCACGTTATCTTGACCTACGGTGTAGTCCGTATTATCAATACTATACTTGTCATGATTTTCGCTCATGAATACCTCTTATGTTGTCCTAACAAGCCAGAGAGTTCCGGCATAACACTAAGTTAATTAGCCACAAAGTAAGTTGCATTATTTACAATAAAACTTATTTGAGGACTAACTAAATTAATCGCTGATCATACCCTTAATAGTGTATGAGTTAAATCGTAAATGTAAAACTATTTGGTTATATATGCCTGATTACTTAGCGCTAAAAGCTATTTATCACTAAAAAGATAAGCTATTGTTAATTCAGTGAGTGTTAAAAATTAGTTTGTTATTAAACTAAAATTAAAGCAGCGCCACCAAACTCGTTTAGTCGTTAATACATTAGTCTACGTTTTAAATGGGTAGAGGGTTCGATTTAATCATTATGTAACATGCATAAAGGTAAAATCTGGGGTAGGCTTTATTTAATCGCAAAGAGTGAAAAGGACTAACTTTAATATGCTAAACACGAAAACGAATGAAGCGCACAGTACTGAAAAAATACATGCTCAATTTCAGTCAATTCGCCAACATAGTCTTACACTTATAAAAAACCTCAGCGCAGAAGATTGCCAACTACAAGCAATGGATGATGCAAGCCCAATGAAATGGCACTTAGCTCACACCACGTGGTTTTTTGAAACATTTTTACTTGCTAAGTATTTGCCTAACTACACGCTCTTTGATGAACAATTTAAGGTGCTTTTTAACTCCTACTATAACGGCATAGGTGAGCAGTTTAAGCGTGCTAATAGAGGATGTTTATCTCGCCCCAGTTTAGAGGTGGTGTTGCGCTACAGAGCCTATGTTGATAATGCGCTAAACGAGCTGCTTCAATTAGGCACTAACCAAACACTGTGCAATATTATAGAACTTGGGCTGAATCATGAGCAGCAACATCAAGAGCTCATGCTAATGGATATTAAATATAATTTTTCGGTTAATCCAAGCTTTCCTGCCTACAGCCAAACCCCAAATAACTTAATAAAGGTGAGTGATTCGTTAGGCACTTTAAAATATACCGAATTTAGCCAAAGCATAACCAATATAGGGGCTGATGCTAAAAACGGCTTTTCGTACGATAACGAACAACCTAAACATCAGGCCCTTATCCATGCGTTTAGTTTTGCTAATCGATTAGTGACTAACAGAGAGTACTTACAATTTATAGAGGCGGGCGGGTATAAAAACCCTTCATTTTGGTTAAGTGATGGCTGGACTAATATAAACACCGAGCAACTTAGTCACCCTTTATATTGGCAGTATATTGACGGGCAGTGGTTTGAATTTACCCTCTACGGACTGCAGCCTTTAAGTTTAGATGCGCCAGTGAGCCATGTAAGTTATTTTGAAGCGGCAGCCTATGCTAATTTTGTAAATGCGCGTCTACCTACTGAGTTTGAATGGGAGTATGTAGCGCAGCAGCAAGCACTTAAGCAACAGCAAAATGATTTGCTTACGCCAAGTGTATGTAAAAACCCAGATGATATCTCGCAGTTAAGCGATACATGTTGGCAGTGGACTAATAGCGCCTATTTACCTTACCCAGGCTTTAAACCCTTTAGCGGAGCCGCAGGGGAATACAATGGTAAATTTATGAATAACCAAATGGTTTTGCGTGGCGGATGCGTGTTTACCCCAAAAGATCATTTAAGACAGACCTACCGTAACTTTTTTTATCCGCACCAAGCGTGGATGTGCAGCGGCATTAGACTAGCAAAGGACATACTATGAGCCAAGTAACAGCAATTAATCAGCAATCAATAACCGATCTAGACTTTTTAAATGATGTATTACATGGACTTGCTCAACAGCAAAAGTCGCTGCCGTGTAAGTATTTTTACGATGATAAAGGGGCGGCTTTATTCGAGCAAATAACCTCATTGCAAGAGTACTATGTTACCCGTACTGAACTTGCCATATTAGAAGATTACTCAAAAGCTATCGCTAATAAACTGCCCGAGAACCTATCAATTATTGAGCCTGGCTGTGGCTCGGGTAAAAAGGTCGCGTATTTACTCGCCCATATGAGCAATGTAAAAACCTTTGTTCCTTTTGAAATATCATCAGAGATGCTTAATTACTCGTTAGCGCATTTATCACCGTTATTTCCGGAGCTGGCCATTACGCCATTGCTAGGTGATTTTACCCATAGCCAAATGGTTAAGCAGTTAACAAAAGACACCGCCTTAGACAGCCAAACAAATTTAGTTTATTTTCCAGGCTCTACACTGGGTAACTTTGCGCCAGTAAAAGCCATTGAAATAATGAATAATTTCCACCGTTTATGTGGTGTTGATGGCTATGTATTAATAGGTATTGATTTAGTAAAAGAGCGACAAGTGTTACTTGATGCTTACGATGACAAAGCCGGCATTACCGCCGCCTTTAATAAAAACTTGCTCCAGCGTATAAATAACGAATTAAATGGCACGTTTATTTTAGATAATTTTAAACACGAATCGCGATTTAACGAAGTGCACAGCCGCATTGAAATGCATTTAGTGAGCAAGTGTAATCAAAGCGTGGTTATTAACGATAAGCAAATAGACTTTGTAGCGGGAGAGAGTATTCACACTGAAAACTCGCACAAATATACGCTTGAGTCGTTTAAAAATCTTGCTGCTCAAGCTAATTTATCGCTTGAACAAACATGGCAAGACGAGAAAAGCTACTTTGCACTTTGCCTACTAAGGCCAATGTAATAGCTTAACTTACAACTACCTGATTGCTGCTAAACGTATAGTTTAGCAGCGCCCCTTTTGGTGACTGCTGCATAAGTGTTACTTTATTTAAACCATGTAGTCTAAAAATAAGTGGCGCAATAACCGACACGGCAGAGCCTGTAGCAGTATCTTCATTTACCCCAAATTGCGGCGCAAAATACCTAAAATACGCACTTGCGTTGTTTTTATTAATACTATGTATTTGCAATGCAATTACCGCATTGTTATGCACATTTACTAAATGTGTAAAATTAACCTGTAAATGCTTTAAATCAGCCATGTTTTTAAACAGTACAACGGTATAGCCATTTTTATAAGCTGTTGAGTAAGTTGCTTTTATAGAGTGCGAAAACACATCACTAAGGCTGTTAACCTCATCACTCTTTTTAGAATTAATAGCCGCTAGCTGAAGTTGTACCCGGCCTGTAGCTCGCTTGATTTTAAACCGTTCTTTATCGTTTGAAATAAAGTGTGAAGGGCAAAAACCAAAGTGTGCTAATAAACATTTTGCAGCAGCAAGGGTACCATGGCCGCAGCGCTTAATTTCTGATGTTTGGTTAAACCAGCGAATGTTACATACACGGTGAGAAATTTCATTTTCATTTAAAAAAACGCTAGCAGGGTGCTGCGAGTTTGATGCAATTTTTTGCATTACACGCGTACTTAACCCTTGCGTATAAATAACAATTAACGCACTTGAACCGGCTAAGTTATGCTGTGAACTAGAAAATACAGGAACTGAATAAAGGTGCTTTATATATCGCAACCTAGGCTGTTTTAGCCTACGTTGCGATAAAAGGGTGCGTTTAGCCTTTGCTTGCATACGCGTCGTTGTGAACGCCAGCTGCACGGCCTGAAGGATCAGCATTATTTTGAAATGATGCATCCCATGCAAGTGCTTCAGGGGTTGAACACGCAACCGACTTACCATGTGGTACACATTTAGCGGATGCATCACCTGGGAAGTGTGATTCAAAAATAGAGCGATAGTAATACGCTTCTTTAGAATCAGGCGTGTTAATAGGGTACTTAAACTTAGCGTTAGCAAGCTCTTGGTCGCTTACTTGCTCGTTTACAAACTCTTTTAACGTGTCTATCCAGCTGTAGCCAACACCGTCTGAGAATTGCTCTTTTTGACGCCACAGTACTTCTTCAGGCAGGTAGCCATCGAAGCCTTCGCGTAAAATGTGCTTTTCAATTTTGTCATCTTTACACATTTTTGCTTCAGGGTTGATACGCATAGCCACATCAACAAACTCTTTATCAAGAAACGGTACGCGCGCTTCTACGCCCCATGCAGCCATTGACTTATTGGCACGTAAACAGTCAAACATATGCAGCTTTGACACTTTACGGTTTAGCTCTTCATGAAACTCTTGTGCGTTTGGCGCTTTATGGAAGTATAAATAGCCACCAAATAGTTCATCAGCGCCTTCGCCCGATAATACCATTTTAATACCCATAGCTTTAATTTGGCGCGCCATTAAATACATTGGCGTTGAAGCACGGATGGTGGTTACATCGTACGTTTCAATGTGGTAAATAACCTCACGAAGCGCATCAATACCTTCTTGAATGGTAAAGTGAATAGGGTGATGTACTGTGCCAATCATATCCGCTACTTTTTGCGCAGCGGCTAAATCAGGTGAACCCTCAAGCCCAACAGAAAATGAATGCAGCTTAGGCCACCATGCGTCGCTTTCATCGTTATCTTCAATACGTTTAGCAGCAAAACGTTGCGTAATAGCCGAAATAACCGACGAGTCTAAACCGCCCGATAGCAATACGCCATACGGTACATCACACATTAGCTGGCGTTTTACAGCGCTTTCTAGCGCTTCTTTTACGTCTTGCGCTTGTGCACTGTTATCTTTTACTGCATCAAAGGTTTCCCAATCGCGCTTATAATAAGGCGTTAGTTCACCATTTTTGCTGTATAGGTAGTGCCCTGGTGGAAACTCTTCAATGTGCTTACAAATTGGCGAAAGCGCTTTAAGCTCTGAGGCAACATAAAAATTACCATGCTCATCGTGGCCAGTATAAAGCGGAATAATACCGATGTGATCGCGGCCAATTAAGTACGCATCGTTTTCTTCATCGTATAAACAAAATGCAAAAATACCATTTAAGTCATCTAAAAATTCAGGCCCTTTTTGTTTGTATAACGCTAAAATAACTTCACAGTCTGATTGAGTCTGAAATTCAAAATCTACCTCTAGCTCTGCTGCCAGCTCTTTGTGGTTATAAATTTCGCCGTTAACCGCTAAAATATTTGTTTTTTCAGGGTTATATAATGGTTGTGCGCCGCTTGAAACACCAACAATGGCTAAGCGTTCATGCACTAAAATCGCTTTTTCAGATGAATACACACCAGACCAATCTGGGCCACGGTGCCTTAGTAGTTTTGACATTTCAATTGCTTGGGTACGCAACTGAGTGGCGTTAGATTTAATATCTAATACACCAAAAATTGAACACATAGTAACTCCTCATTCCTATTATGTGTGCAGCAGGGCAACTTTGCTGTGCTGCGAAACCTTGTTTTATCAGAAATAATTACTCAAGTCACACTGCTTTTACAATTAATTAAGAATAATTTATGCACCAACTGAAAAGTGCGCGCACCAAAGTGGTGCGCTGCGCGCAGGTGTGGCTATATTTACAACACTTTTGGTGTGTAAAGTGGCGTTAGTAAGGCATTCAGTGCAGTGTTTGCAAAAAAGCACACTGCACAAATGCACCAAGTGTGTGCGAAAATTAAAGCAGAGCTTAAATTGCCTTATTATAATTTTTTGCGTTAGCGTGTTTTAATTTTATGCGCTTAATTAACCAATCTAAGCCTACCTATTGCAAGTTAAGTAGAGCGCCGCTTGTACTTTTATTAGCTCCTTGTAATAGGTTTATATCTCACCTTAGAGTTAACTGTATTTAAGCGCCAAGCTGAGCTGATGTAAGTGACCTTTAAGCTTTTGTTTTGCTAAGCTAGCCTGCTCATGGGTTACTTGCTTAAATTCAATTGAGTCACCGGATCTAAATTGCGCAAATTGATGTAAATCAGCCTCTATTACCGTGCCAAGTAATGGGTAGCCACCGGTTGTTTGTGCATCGTTAAGTAATACAATAGGCTCACCACTGGGCGGTAATTGAATAGAGCCTGGGCCTGTACCAAGAGAGGCAAGTGAGTGACTATGAGTTAGGGGACTTTCGTTTGTTAGCCTAAGGCCCATTCTGTTGCTGTTATGGCTTACTTTAAACGCCGTTGAAAAAAACTGTTTAAGTAGCGTATCACCTAATAGATGCGCATGTGGGCTTGCATATACCCTAATCACCTTTAGTTTAGGCGGAGTAATAGCGCCACGCTGTATAAAGCGCGTTATTGGCACGGGCGATGTTTTAATAGGAATCATGTCGCCCTCGCTAAGTGCTTTACCTGCTAAACCGCCAAAGAGCGCGTTTAAATCGGTTGATTTTGAGCCCATGATATCTTTAACATCAATGCCACCTTGTACGGCTACATAGGCACGCAAACCAGCGCGGCCAGTATCAAAGCTTAAAGTTTGTTTGGCTCTTACTTGGTAACTCCAGCCAGGGTACAAGGGTGTTTCATCAAGCGCAGCGTTTAAATCAGCACCTTGTAGGGCAATAACAGTATCGGTTTCAAACTGTAACTCGCAAAGGCCTAACGTAACTTCGAGCACAGCTTCATTATCTTTGTTACCCACTAATTTATTGGCAATTATTTGTGCGTAAGGGTCTAAACAACCCGCTTGGCTTACACCTAAATGACGATAACCGCAGCGCCCGCCATCTTGAATTGTAAGTTGTACACCAGGTTTAAGAACTTTTATCACTTTATGCTCCTTGCATTGTGTTTATTGAAACGAACGATAGCGTGTCGCCAGGTTTAAATAAGCAAGGATCTGAGTGTGTGCTATCAAAAAGGGGCGTGTTTGTGTGGCCAATGATATGCCAACCGCCAGGTGTTTCTGCTGGGTAAATGGCAGTTTGCTCTGCGCCTAAAGCAATGGCACCTTTAGGTACTTTAGTACGCGGCGTGTCTCTGCGTGGGATATGCAAGCGTGAATCTAACCCATGTAGGTAAGCAAACCCGGGCTGAAACCCTAAAAATAAAACGTGGTAAGTGGCTTGGCTATGTATTTGAATAATTTGCTGGGGTGTTAAATTAGTTTGTTTGGCAACAAAATCTAAATCTTCTCCATCATAAGTAGTGTGTATTTTATGGTGAGTGCCTTTAAATGTTGTTGCTTGTACTTTGTCCCATAAATCAGGCAACGCGTTTTGCCATTTTTTTAAATTACTTGCCGATTTTAAATAAAGCGTTAAAGAGTTCATGCCTGGGACTAAATCAATAAATTCGTTACTTTGCTTTAGCCGCTTAGTGAGTGCCCAAATTTTTTTTTGAGTGTCTAACACATTGTTTTGTTTATGCTGTGTGGCATCTAATAGCAAACTGTTATTTGTTAAAGTAAATACCTGTAAAAATGCAGTCATAATTTAATCTTTTTATACAACGTGCAACAAAGCTAACATAGTTTTGTCAATTTATTCAGTACCTAGCCATAAGAAAAATAAACGAAAAAGAAATGCAGACTCAAACTGTATTCAAATTTAGCACGTATTTATTTACTGAAATTAAAACAAGGGATGTTGGGTCTTAATTAAAACACGTAGGTATTAAGAGGTATTTATGACATTTTCTCGCTCAGTTTATTTATTAGGCGCCGCTATTACATTTAGCGCCGGCTGCTTTGCTTTATCAACCGAAAAAATAGAGCACAGCAACGTAGAGGCCACAATGCATATAAAAACCATTGTGTTAGGCTCTGGCTGTTTTTGGGGAGCCGAAAAGCGCTACGAAGCACTAGAAGGGGTTATTGATGCAGAGTCAGGCTATGCAGACGGGCACGGCTTTAAAGCAACCTATAAAAATATCACCGACCAATCTCGTCGGTTTGACGAAAACAACTACGCTGAAGTAGTGCAAGTGATGTACAACAGCAATATCATTTCTTCTAAAGCGCTATTACAAAATTACTTTGAAAGCCATGATCCTACACAATCGAATCGCCAAGGTAATGATATTGGCACGCAGTATCGATCAATTATTCTTACTACCACTAAAGAGCAAGCGCAGCTTGCAGAGCAAGTTAAAGCCGAGTATCAGCCGTTATTAAGTGAAGCCGGTTATGGGGCAATTAAAACAGTAATAAAACCGCTTGAGGGGTTTGTATCTGCTGAGGAGTACCATCAAAATTATTTACAAAAGAACCCAAATGGCTATTGCCCAGATCACGCCACGGGTGTGGTATTTAATAAAACTAAAAAAGCAGATGTAGACAATAGTGTTTTACTCACGGGCAAGCAGATTGTGGTACTTGATTCGCGCGAATACTGCCCTTACTGTGAAAAATTTAAAAAAACAGTCGCTAACAATTACAAAGGTTCAATCCCACTGACATTTCGTCACGCCGATGAGCTTAATGGCCTAACTATAAAATCGGCAACTTGGGCAACCCCCACCATTTTGTTTTTAGAAAATGGAAAAGAGGTGTACGCGCGTCAAGGCTATGCAAGCCCCGCTGAATTTTACAAAGCGCTTGGCGCCTTTAAGCTAGGCGATAGTGATGCCTACGAAGTCGCATTTAATGAGCGCACCGACAGACCTTACTGTAAAGAGTATAAAGAATTTAAAAACACTCCCGACGGCGTATTTGTTGATAAATTAAGTGGTGAGCCATTATTTGATACCCGCGATAGATTTAATTCGGGCACGGGGTGGCTGTCGTTTAAACATCCGGTTAAAAATAGTGTTACTAAGCATAAAGATACCAGCTGGGGGATGACTCGAATTGAGCTTAAATCAAAAAGCACAGGTATACATTTAGGGCATTTATTTAAAGGTGAGGGACCAAGAGGCACAGATAGATACTGTATTAATGCTACTGTGTTAGAGTTTATACCTCGTGACAAAAGCTAATTTATAAGAGCGATTAATTCGCTCTTTTATATTTAATAAATCTAAACTTTAATTAACTGTGATTATGTTATATAAATTAATAATCCAAACGATATAAACGGCATTTTACTATCAAATTGATTAACACGTTAGCACTTGTATCAGGGCTTATAACTATAAGCCCTGTATTAGCACAGCCAGCCGAAAAATATGTAATAGGGGTAGAGAATATAGAATACCTGCCTTATTACGATGGCAGTGGCACTAATAAGCGTGATTATTTTGGTTTTAGTAAAGAGTTACTGGAACTATTTGCAAAACAACAAAATATTAAATTTGAATTTTACACTTTGCCTATTCCGCGCCTTTATAAAGAGTTTATAGAGCATCACCATGTTGACTTTAAATACCCCGACAACCCTAATTGGCAAGTAAGTTATAAAAATCAGCATCAACAAGATATTAATTATTCTGTGCCTTCATTAGTTACACATACAGGGATAGCGAGCTTAAAAGACAATATTAAACTTGAAGATTGTAAATCACTTGCAAAAGTGCGTGGCTTTACATTGCAAGGGCTTGAAAAGTTAACCTCAATGCCAGGCTTGCAAGTACTCGAAAATGATAACGTTATTGAGATGATTTATTTGCTGCATAAAGAGCGAGTTGATTGTATATATATTTCACACGATGTACTTAAATACAATATAGAAGAATTTTTTGATACTCCCGTCCCTGTGTTTTTTCAGCATCAGTTGCCTGTTGATCACCAAGCGTTTATGTTATCGAGCATTAAACACCCACAGCTCGTTAAAAAGTTTAATGTATTTTTAAAAGACAATGAAAATACCATTGAAGAGCTTAAACAAAAACATAACTTTATAGTTGAATAATACTAAATTTAAGCGAATTGGCATAAAACGGTGGGGCAGGTAATCGTGTTTATAAAACAAAAACGGCCCATATAAGGTCACCACCTCACATGAACCGCTTTTCACACTGACAACATCTTACACACACAATATAAGATTTGGTTTGCTACATAGTAGCTAATTACGTTATTGCTGCGTACTGCTGGTGGAATAAAAAACAGTCCAAACCAAGTCACCACCTAACTTGAACTGCCTTTTCACACTGACAACATCTT